>NZ_JBOHGC010000398.1:0-4452 GCF_050699995.1 Actinokineospora sp.
CCACCACCCACAGTCGTGACCATCCTCACCCGAACCTAAAGTTCCTGGTATTGGGTTGGGACCGCACCGTGATGCGCTTGTCCTCGTTGGCGCGCAAGCGGTTTACCTGCACACCGGCGATGCTGACTTCGCGACGGCGCCGACCACAACGGATGCGGACTTGGCGCTGGTGCCCGACCGGCTGGCAGATGAGCCGTCGATCGTGGACGCGATGCGCGTCGCGGGATTCGTGCCGGGGAGTCAACCGGGGAGTTGGGTGGGCTCCGGCGGCATCACGGTCGACCTTATGGCTCCCGAAGCGCTTTGTGGCCAAGGCGGCCGACGATCGGCCCACCTTCAGCCCCCACATGATGCCACTGCGACTGCTCGCAGGACGTTCGGACTGGAACCGGCGGTCGCGGACAATGAGGTCCACCTACTCGCCGCACTGCACGGCGGCGACCCCCCAATCCTTTGAGATCAAAGTGGCGGGTCCAGCCGCTCTCATCGTGTCAAAGATTGTCAAGATCGCGGAGCGACAACAACAACCACGTCGGCTCAAGCCCAAGGACGGACTCGACGTGCTTCGACTGCTTCGTGCCGTCGACACGACGCGGCTGGCGCGCCGTTTGGCAGACCTCGCTTTGGACCGGCTGTCCAGCGACGTGGTTGAGCAGGCTGTGAAGGAGATGCGCGGGCTCGCAGGCGGGCCGGACGCCCTTCTCCCAGCTCTTGCCGCAGAGGCCGAGATGGGCTTCGGTGACGCCGACGAGATCAAGATGTCGATGGTGGCATTGATCGACGACCTCCTGCGGGAGTACGACCGGGTAGAAGCGGGACGATCAGGTAGTGGAACACGCTCACCTGGAGGCTGATCTGCCGATAGTGGTTGCGGGTGGTCGACCTCGGTGACGATCAGGGTGGGCGATGGAGCAGTGTGCAGCAGGGCGGCCTCTGGTCTGGCTGGACGACGACCTGGCCTCGGTCGACGTCTGGCCGCACTCGAATGCTGGGGCGGGCGAGTGATCGACCGTGAGTCAGCAGAGTATGTTCACCGGCAGGCTGACACCGGCGATGGTGGAGGACGTGCTCATCCAGGCGAAAGTGGTGGCTGACCGTGGAGCCTAACCTGCTTTGGGACGATGTGCGCGACCTCTTCGACCCGGAGTTGGGCCGCCTGCCGGACGTGTACGTGTCATCGACGACATCGGGGGACTGGCAGCGGGTTGTGGACCTTGTCAGGTCCAGCGGCATGTCGTACCGGTACCAGGAGGACGGCCGTCCCGTCGACCTGCCCGGCCACGTGGACGCGATCCTCGATCGACAAGACGTCACGACGGAGCTCTGGGTCTGGCCGGCGCCGGAGGTTCTCGCGATCTTTCGTTTCTCTTCGGCGGACGAGATCGACTTCGATGTGGACCTCAGGGAATTACAGGGACAAGACCGGTTGGACGTGCTGTGCGGTTTCCTTCGGGGGGTCGGGCGCGAGGTTGGCAACCGGTCTTGGTCGTCGCCGAGGGATCAAGGATCCCGCTCGTCGGGTACGACCCAGTAGCCGGCAAAGTCAGCAGAGCGGCCCCAGTGCGGTGAGACCACTGGTGCTGCTCGATGTCGATGGGCCGCTGAACCCGTTCGCCGGGTCCGCGGAGACGCGGGTGGGGTTCGTGGAGCACCGGATCCGGCTGTCGCGGTGGAACAAGCGCAAGGTGCTTCGCCTCTGGCTCAACCCCGCGCTCGGTCCGTCCTTGCTGGGCTTGGCCGAACGCACTGGCGCGCAGCTCGCGTGGGCGACGACGTGGGGGCATCGGGCGAACACGGTCATCGGGCCGGCCATAGGCCTTCCCGTGCTCCGCGTGGTCGAGCTTGACGACTCGGGTGGGCGGTGGAAGTTCCCCGCAGTGGAGCGGTTCGCGGCGGGCAGGCCCCTGGTGTGGCTGGACGACGACTTCGACCTCTACCCCGCCGAGCGGGACGCGTTCCTTGGCAGGCGGGTGGGTGTGCCGACTGAACTCTGGCGGGTCGACCCCCGGATCGGGCTGACCATCGGCGACCTGGCCGCGGTCGAGGCGTGGCTTGGCGGGCACTCGAATGCCGGTACGGCTGAATGATCGACGCCGGTACCCTCGGTGGTGCGCTATCCCGCCGCGCGGGGGTCGGTGTTCCCAGGCGGGCTGAGGAAGTCCTGTGTCGACAGCGCTCATCGTCCTTCTCCTTTGGCACCCCTACGTCCTGTGCAAGCTGCTGCCCGGGCATGACATCCGGGTGCGCGTCTTGGAGGTGGAGGTCGTCATTACCCGAATGTGATCGCGCCCATAGTCCGGGTGGGGCATGCTCGGTTCATGAGGGACCGCCTCCCCGTGTTGCTGGTGGTGGCCGCGATGCTGGTGCTCGCGGTCGCGGCGGCGCGCGGGGAGTCGGCGGTTCCGCGTGGGGGGCCGTTGGGGGCGGTGATCGAGCGGCCGGATAGCGCTGCGGTGCCGCGGACGGAACCGGGGGAGCGCAACTTCTTCCTCGACCTGCTCGGCGGGATCACCGCGGGCGTGTTCCTGCTGCTGGCGGCCGTGATGCTACTGGTCTTCGTGGCAGGCGCGCTGGCCATGCTGGCCGGTCTGCGCCGCCGCCGCGCTCGGTTCGCCCGGTTCGAACTGGAGGAGCCGCGCGGGGCCGAGTTGCCCTCGGGTGGGTCTCCCACGGATCTGGTGGAGGCGGCGCGCGCGGCGCGGGTCGAGTTGAGCAGGCGGGCCGGTGGGCCGCCCGCCGACGCGATCGTGGCCGCCTGGCTGGTGTTGGAAGACGCCGCCGCCCGCCGCCGGGCGGCCCATGAGACGCCGACCGAGTTCACCGTCCGGGTGGTCACCGAGCAGGACCTCGACGGGGCGGCGGTGGTCGATCTGCGGCGGCTGTACCACCGGGCGCGGTTCGGCCCGCCGGGGCAGGTCACCGAGGCCGACGCCGACGCCGCTTCCGAGGCGCTGCGCCGGATCGAGAGCGGGGTGCGGTCGTGAGTCCCGGCAGGAGTTGGTTCCTGGCCTTTGTCGTGGCCGCACTCGTTGCCGCGCTTGGGGTTTGGCCCGGCAACATCCCCCTTTTCTGGTCCGCCTGCCTGGGCATCGCGGGCGGCTCCGTCACCTTGCTGGCCACCCGCTACGCCGGCCCGCTCGATCCACTGTGGAGGGCCGTGCCCGACCCCGAGGGCTCGGCCACCGACCTGCAGGCCGCGAACCTCGCGGGCCGACTCGCCGAAGCCGCGGGAGACCAAGTGCGGTTCGTCTCCCGAGTCCAGCCGAGGCTGCGGGCGCTGGCGGACGCCGCGGTGCGGGAGCGCGGGCTGTCCGGGGCCGAGGCCGCCGACTTCCTCGGGCCCGAGCTCGCGGAGCTTGTCTCCTCCCCCTATGCCCCATTGCCGCCACCGCAGCGGGTCGCCGAGTTGCTCGCCCGACTGGAGAAGCCGTGAAACAGTCCACTGTGGAGTCCGTGGCCGCCGCGGTCACGGCCGCGCTGGCCGATGTCGTCGTCGGGCGGGAGCGCACGGTCCGGCTCGCGCTCGCGGCGGTCCTCGCGGGCGGGCACGTCCTGATCGAGGACGTCCCCGGACTCGGCAAGACGCTGCTCGCCCGCGGTCTTGCCCGTGCGCTGGGCCTCGACTTCGCCCGCCTGCAGTGCACCCCGGACCTGCAGCCGGCCGACGTCACCGGGTCCTTCCTGTTCGACCCCGCCGAACGCGAGTTCGCCTTCCGCGCCGGGCCCGTGTTCACCGGCCTGCTCCTGGCCGACGAGATCAACCGGACGCCGCCGAAAACCCAGTCCGCTCTCCTGGAAGCCATGCAGGAACGCCAGGTCACCGTCGAGGGCCGCACTTTCCCGCTGACCCGCCCGTTCCACGTCATCGCCACCGCCAACCCCATCGAGTACGAGGGCACCTATCCCCTTCCCGAAGCCCAACTCGACCGGTTCCTGCTTCGCCTCGACGTCGGGTACCCGCCGCCCGAGGAGGAGGTGGAAGTGCTGCGCCGCAGGCTGAACCGGCGCACCGAGGACATCGAGGCCGCGCAGGTGATCGACGCGGCCACGCTGCTCGACGTGCAGGCCGGGGTCGAGCGGGTCGATGTGGACGAGGACGTCATCCGCTACTGCGTCGACCTGGCCCGCGCGACCCGCGCCCACTCCGCGGTCGAGGTGGGCGCCTCTCCGCGCGGGTCGCAGGCGCTGCTGCTGGTCGCCCGCGCGCTCGCCGTGATCGACGGCCGCGACTACGTGGTGCCCGAGGACGTCAAGGACTGCGCCGTCGCCGCGCTCGCGCACCGGCTCACGCTGCGGCCCGAGACCTGGAGCAGCGGGGTCACCGGAATCGCTGTGGTGACCGAACTCCTGGGCACGGTCGCCGGACCGGCGAGCACCCGGTGAGTGAGCGGGTCCTCGGCTGGTCGCGGGCCCGCCGGGCCGCGGGCGGCTGGGGCTGGCGCGGCACCGACG
>NZ_JBOHGC010000399.1:0-1810 GCF_050699995.1 Actinokineospora sp.
TGGTGGGCGGAGAACTCCATGTAAGGGACCCGGCGGCTTGGGAGGGATCCACCACTTCGTCGTGGTCCCAGGGTTGCATGAGCATCCCGGCTGGTCCGGGGGCGGCGTTGAGAACAACTCTGAGGGAGGCGTCTTGATGTTGAGCGCGTCTGGCCTCGTCTCTTTGATTGCCGTTCCTGGCCTGGCCACGGATGCCCCGGATGAGGGAAGTGGCTCGGCGCCAGTTGAGGCCGGAGCCGGTTGCAGCACATGAGTGGGAGCCGTCGTCAGGACGCTCAGTCCACCTTGGGACCGTGGCCGTGATGAGAAACCGCCCCCCCGACATGACCGCCGCCGGACTGTCGAGACAGAGAGGAGCGAGCATGCAGGATGACCGACGACTGGTCGGCATCGATCTGGGGATCACGAGCCCGCACACGGTTCGTGTGCTGCGGGCCGACGGCAGCGAGGTGTGCCGGCGCAAGGCCGTGCCGACGACGGAGAGCCTGGTCGAAATCGAGCGGGCGGCTCTGGCCGGGGCAGCTCCGGGCACGCGACTGGAGGTGGTGATCGAACCGACCGGGCCGGCGTGGCTGCCGATCGCGGTGTTCTTCATCGCTCGTGGGCATCTGGTGTTCCGGGTGTCGTCGGCAAAGGCGGCGGACCTGCGCCGGTTCTTGTCCCGCCATGCCAAATCGAACGGGATCGACGCCGAGACCCTCGCCCGCCTGCCGCTGGTGGACCCGGGCGGGCTGGTGCCGTTGGAGCTGCCCGGCCCCGAGGCGGCGGCGCTGGATCGCCGGGTGCGGGCCGCGGACCGCCTCACCCGCGCCGCCGCCCAGCACAAGGTCCGCATCAAGGACCTGGTCCGCCAGCTGATGCCGGTCTCCCCGCTCGTGGGCGAGCTCGGCGTCTCGGACCTGGCCGTGCTCGAGCGTTTCGGTGGTGACCCCCGCGAACTGATCCGTTTCGGGAAGACTCGGCTCGCCAAGCTCATCGCCAAGGCGTCCCACGGGGCCCTCGGAGCCGATCGGGCGGAGCGGTGGCTCATGGCCGCCGAAGCCGCTGTCGACCTCTACCGCGACCACCCGGCCGTGGCGTTCACCGACCTGGCCGACGAAGTCCGCACCGAAGTCCGGTTGCTGCGCGCCACCCAGGCCGAGCTCGCCCGCCACGCCACCGAACGCGCAGCCGTCTACCACTGGGTCGACCCGCTCGCCCTGGCCCGCAGTCTCCCCGGTGTGGCCGAGATCGGGGCCCCAGCGCTGGTCGCCTGCATGGGCAACCCCCACCGCTTCGCCAACGGCGCCAAGTTCCGGTCTTTCACCGGCCTGACACCCAGGGCGTCGGAGACCGGTGACACCGACCGCAAGGGCCAGCCCATGTCCAAAGCCGGGAACCGCTTGTTGCGGACCACTCTCGTGCGAGCGGCCGACAACGCCCGAAGGGTCGACCCCCAACTTGCCCGCATCTACTACATCCAGATGGTCGAACGCGGCAAGGACCACCTCGGCGCCTCGTGCGTCGTCGCTGCCCACCTCGCCGAACGGGCCTGGGCGACCCTCGACCGAGGCATGCCCTACGTGATCTGCGACAGCGACGGCACCCCCGTCGAACCCGACCAAGCCAAGAAGATCATCGCCGAGCACTGGACCGTCCCCGAAGAGGTCCGCCGCCGCCGACGCAGCAAGAAGAAGGGGAAGGCCCCTCAACAAGTCCACGCGGGACATGTACGGCCCGGCCCACAAAGGGCGGCTACGAGGCGACCTTCCCCGACCCCATCGTCGTCCCGTCGGGCCAGAAGCGTCAAACAACCAACGGCCACCTGACC
>NZ_JBOHGC010000400.1:0-6064 GCF_050699995.1 Actinokineospora sp.
CAGCGGCCTGGGCAGCTCACCCTGCGGCTCGTCGTACATGTAGGCAGGGAGGTTGCCTCTGGCAGGCGCTGGGGCGTCATCGGGTGCGGACATGCAGCGAAGTATGCCTTTTCAGGCACAGTGCTAGTTCTCGCGGAGCCAGCCCGCTGCTTCCACTGCCCAGTACGTGAGCACGATGTCTGCGCCTGCCCTGTGGATGGAGGTCAGGGTTTCCAGGATGGTGCGCCTGCGGTCCAGCCAGCCATTCGCCGCCGCCGCCTCGATCATCGCGTATTCGCCCGATACCTGGTACGCCGCAACGGGAACGTCGGCGATTTCCGCTACCGCGCGGATTACGTCCAGGTATGCCAAAGCGGGCTTGACCATGACCAGGTCCGCGCCCTCGGTCAGGTCCAAAGTGGTCTCGCGCAGCGCTTCGCGGATGTTCGCCGGGTCCTGTTGGTACGTCATGCGGTCGCCGGTGAGCTGGGATTCCACCGCCTCGCGGAACGGGCCGTAGAAAGCCGAGGCGTACTTCGCTGAGTACGCGAGGATTCCGGTGTCGAGGTGACCCGCCGCGTCCAGGGCTTCGCGGACCACCGCCACCTGGCCGTCCATCATGCCGCTCGGGCCCAGCAGGTGGGCGCCCGCTTCGGCCTGGGCCACCGCCATCTCCGCGTACACGGCGAGGGTCGCGTCGTTGTCGACGTTGCCCTTGGCGTCCAGCACTCCGCAGTGGCCGTGGTCGGTGAACTCGTCGAGGCACAGGTCCGACATCAGGACTGTCTCGTCGCCGAGTTCCGCGCGCAGGTCGCGCAGGGCCGCGTTGAGGACGCCGTTGGGGTCGGTGCCGCCCGATCCCACCGCGTCGCGGGTGGTGGGGACGCCGAAGAGCATGATGCCGCCGACGCCCGCCTCGACCGCTTCCAGCGCGGCCTTGCGCATGCTGTCGCGGGTGTGCTGGACGACGCCGGGCATGCTCGCGATGGCGACCGTCTCGGTGGCGCCTTCCTTGACGAACATGGGCAGCACGAGCTGGTTCGGGCGCACCGCCGTCTCCGACACCAGGCGCCGCATGGCGGGGGTGGTGCGGAGCCTGCGGGGGCGGTGGTTCGGGAACATCGAGCACCCTTTCCGAGAAACAAACGCGGGCGGCGTGCCGAAGCACACCGCCCGCGGGTGGTCTAGCGCCGTGCGCGCTTGGTCTTGCGCGGCGGCGGGAGCGCGCCCTCGGCACGCAGCCTGGCCGCGTGCTCGGCCAGGGCGTCGACCAAGACGGGCACCGTCGCGTGCTCCGGCTGGACGTCGACCCGCAGGCCGAACTCGCGTGCCGTCTCCGCGGTCTTCGGGCCGATGCAGGCCACCAGGGTGCGGGTGTGCGGCTTACCCGCGATGCCGACCAGGTTCCGGACGGTGGACGACGAGGTGAAGCACACCGCGTCGAAGCCGCCGGTCTTGATCATCTCGCGGGTGTCGGCGGGCGGCGGGGCCGCCCGGACGGTGCGGTACGCGGTGACGTCGTCGATCTCCCAGCCGCGGTCGCGCAGACCGGCCGCCAGCGTCTCGGTGGCGATGTCGGCGCGCGGCAGCAGGACCCGCTCGACCGGGTCGAGGATGTCGTCGTACGGCGGGAAGTCGGCCAGCAGGCCCTCGCTGGACTGCTCGCCCGAGGGCACCAGCTCCGGGTTGATGCCGAAGGAGCGCACCTTCTCCGCGGTCGCCTCGCCGACACAGGCGATCTTCACACCGCTGAACGCGCGGGCGTCGAGACCGAACTCGGCGAACTTCTCCCACACCGCGCGGACCGCGTTGGTCGAGGTGAAGATGACCCACTGGTAGCGGCCGTCGACGAGACCCTTGACCGAGCGCTCCATCTGCGCGGGGCTGCGCGGCGGCTCGACGGAGATCGTCGGCACCTCCGACGGGATGGCGCCGTGCATGTGCAGGCGCTCGCTCATCTCACCGGCCTGGTCCTTGGTCCGCGGGACCAGCACGCGCCAGCCGTACAGCGCGCGCGACTCCCACCAGGACAGCTTCGAGCGCTGCGACACCGCGGCGCCGACGGTGACCACGAGGCTGCCGGACACCTCCCCGGCGTCGGCGGCGAGCGAGGCGAGCGTGGTGTCGATGGTGCGCTGGCTCGAACCCGTGCCGTCCGCGGTCACCGCGACCGGGGTCTGCGGGGCCAAGCCGTGCTCGACCAGCGAGGACGCGGCCTCGGCCAGGTGGCTCGACGTCGCGTGCAGGACGATCGGTCCGGGCACGCCCGCCAGGCCCGCCCAGTCGATGTCGCCGCGGACGTCGACCTCGGTGTGCGTCGAGCCGAGCGCGATGCCCGCGTACGCGGGGACGGCGGTGGCGGCCGAGACACCGGGCACCACGTCGAACACCGCGCTGGTGCGCGCCACGGCTTGCGCCTCGGCCACGACCGCGGAATGCGTCAGCGGGTCACCGGCGACCAGGCGGACGACGACGCGTCCGGCTTTGGCCTCGGTCACCAGGTCCTTCGCCACGTCAGCCGGTTGCCCGACGGCCGGACGCACCTCGGCGTCCGCGCGGGCGAACGCCAGCACGCCCGAGGGCACGTCCGGGTCGGTCACCACGAGCTCGGCACGTTCGAGCAGTTCCCTGGCGCGAACGGTGAGCAGTCCGGCGTCGCCGGGGCCCGAGCCCACGAACGCGACGCGGCCGGGGGACTTTCGTGCACGGGTGGTCATGTCAGGCCACTTCCCATCAACTACGCCTCGGGACCGGAGAGCACCCCGGCCCCGAGTTCCAACAGTTCGGCGGCCAACGCACGACCGAGCTGCTCTCCTGCGGTCAGGTCTCCGGTGGCCGATGCGCGCAGGATCTCTCCTGTCGGCGTCGCCGCGACTCCGCGCAACGACAGGCGGAAGATCACCTTGTCGTCGGCGTCGAAGTCCTCGACGACATCGGCCAGTGCGCCAATGGGGGCGCTGCAGCCCGCTTCGAGCGCGGCCAGCATGGCGCGCTCCGCGACTACCGCGGCCCTCGTGTACTCATCCTCCACAGTGGACCGGAGGAGGTGCTCGACGTCGACGTCGTCGACTCGGCACTCGACGGCCAGCGCGCCCTGCGCGGGCGCGGGCAGCATCTGGATCGGATCCAGCGTCTCGGTGATCTCGTCGAGCCTGCCGAGCCGGGCCAGGCCCGCGCGGGCCAGGACCACGGCGTCGAGCCTGCCGTCGGTGACCATCGAGATCCGGGTGTCGACGTTGCCGCGGATCGGCACGATCTCCCAGCCCAAGCCCAGCGCCTCGAGCTGCGCGGCGCGCCGCGGCGACCCGGTGCCGATCTTCGCGCCCACAGGCAGCTCGCCCAGGGTCAGGCCGTCGCGGGCGATCAGCGCGTCGCGCGGGTCCTGCCGCTGCGGCACGGCCGCCATCGACAGCCGCGGGTCCGGCGCGGTCGGCAGGTCTTTGTACGAGTGCACAGCCACGTCGACCTCGCCGTCGGCGAGGGCGTCGCGCAGCGCGGAGGTGAACACCCCGACACCGATCTCGGCGATCGGCGCGGAGGAGCGGTCGCCCGGCGTGGAGACCGTGATGATCTCGACCTTGGCGCCCGCCTTCTCCAGCGCGTCGGCGATGGTGCCGGTCTGCGCGAGGGCGAGCGCGCTGCCGCGCGTGCCGATCCGGATGGTGCGAACCATCACCTACCACCGTCCAGGGGGAAATCCAGCACAGCGGGTTCGTGCCTTGAGTCAATCCGAGTCGCGGTCAGGCTCGCGGGCGCCTGCGGGTCGAGCCCGAACAGCTCGCGCAGCGCCTCGGCGTAGCCGGAGCCTTCTGGGCCCGACGCGAGTTCCTTCACTCGGACCGTCGGGGTGTGCAGCAGCTTGTCGACGACGCGGCGGACCGTGCGGGCCAGCTCGTCGCGGGTGGAGCCGTCGAGGTCGGGCAGCCGCGAGTGCAGGCGCAGCAGCTCGGCGTCGACGACCTCGGCGGCGCGCTTGCGCAGCGCGGTCACCGTCGGAGTCACCTCGGCGGAACGCTGGGCGGCCAGGTAGGCGCGGACTTCCTCGGCGACGATCTCGCCCGCGCGGCGGGTGTCGAGACCGCTGGGCGCGTCGGCGAGCCTGCGCTGCAGGCTGTCGAGGTCGACCATGCGCACGCCCGCGATGGCGGCGACGCCCTCTTCGACGTCGCGCGGGAGTCCAAGGTCACAGATCACCAGGGGCCGATCGGCCCTCGGCGCCACCGCGGAGACCGGCACGACCGAGCCGACGGCGCCGGTGCAGGCGACCACGACGTCGGCGGCGGCGATGAGCTCGGGCAGGTCGGCCAGACCGGCGGACCGGGCCGGGACGTCCTGCTCGGTCAGCGACGCGGCGAGCCGGGCGCCGTTGGCCTCGGTGCGGTTGGCCACGACGACCTCGCCGATGGCCGCGCGCCGCAGCGCCGCGGCGGCGAGCCCACCCATGGAGCCGGCGCCGATGATCAGCGCGGAACGCCCGGCCAGACCGCCGAACGCCTGCTCCGCGTCGGCCAGCGCCTCGGAGACGACCGAGCCGCCCGCCTGGTCGAGGCCGGTGTCGGTGTGGACCCGCTTGCCGATGCGCAGCGACGTCTGGACCAGCTCGTGCAGGGTCCGGCCGACGGTGCCCTGCTCGCGGGCGACGTTGTAGGCCTGGCGGACCTGGCCGAGGATCTGCGGCTCGCCGACGACCATCGAATCGAGCCCGGCGGCGACGGTGAACAGGTGCTGCGCGGCGGAACCGGCGTAGTGCACGTAGAGGTGGTCGTGCAGCGCGCTGACATCGTCGCCGGAGTGCCGGGCGAGGACGTCGACCACGTCGTTGAGACCCGCGTGGAAGGCGTCGACGACCGCGTAGACCTCGACCCGGTTGCAGGTCGAGACCAGCAGGGCCTCGGCGATGTTCGGGCGGCTGAGCAGGTCGGCGAGCACCTTGGGGACGTCGCCCGCGGGGACCGTGACGCGCTCGAGGACACGCAGGTCAGCGGTGTGGTGCGACATGCCCACTGCGAGAATGCTCACGACACCACCATCCCGTTGACCTTGCCGTTGAACTCCGGCGCCACACCGTTGGTGGCGGCCGCGTTGTCCGCCCGCCGGGCCACGTGGAAGGACAGGACCTGCAGCTCGACCGCGAGGTCGACCTTGCGGACCTCGACGTGGTCGGGAACCTGCAGCACGACTGGGGCGAAGTTCAGGATGCACTGAACTCCCGCTTCGACCAAACGGTCGCACACGGTCTGGGCCGCGGGAGGGGGTGTCGCGATGACCCCAATGGACACCTCGCGCTCGGCGCAGATGGTCGGGATGTCGTCGATGTGCTCGACCGGCAGCCCGCCGACGGGCACGCCGATGAGGTCGGGGTCGACGTCGAACAGTGCGGTCACGGGGAAGCCTCGTCCGGGGAACCCGCCGTAGTTGGCGAGGGCATGTCCGAGGTTACCGATTCCGACGACCGCGACGCTCTGCTTCCTGGTCAGCCCCAGGATTCGCTCGATCTCCTCGATCAGGACCGCGACCTCGTAGCCGACGCCGCGGGTGCCGTAGGAGCCGATGTAGGAGAGGTCCTTGCGCAGCTTGGCGGAGTTGACGCCCGCCGCCGCGGCGAGTTCCTCACTGGAGACGGTGCCGGAGCCCTGGTCCTGCATTCCGGAGAGGACCCGCAGGTAGACGGCCAGCCGCGCGACGGCGGCCTCCGGGATGGCCCTGGCTCGTTCCCGCGCGGCGGGGACCTCCGCGACCACCCGGGGGATGGGTGCGGTGATCTCGGCGGCTGTCGGGGCGGGCGGGGTGTCGCCGACCCCGTTCCGCTGGCCTCGCTGTGCCGCCACGCTGGTACTCCTCGACAGAATTCGTCTCCGGGATGGGGTAACGGTACCGCTTGTGAACGCATGCACAAAGTCGCTGGCCACCCACGGGACGAACCCCACATTCACCCCCGACACCGCCCGCGCCCAGCCACCCACCGCATCCCGCCCGCAACCACCCACCTGGCACCCCCTGACTCACCCCCCACTCTCCTCCCCAGACCCCACCCACTCATCTCCCCCGATGCCAACCCCCCACCCGCGAGTCGCCCGTTCAGAAC
>NZ_JBOHGC010000401.1:0-2648 GCF_050699995.1 Actinokineospora sp.
GGGCAGGGGCGCCCCTGCCCACCGGAGTGTTGTCCGGCGTTGAAGGTGAGCATGTCTCGCCGGGCTGGTTCACGATCGGCTCCTTGTCGACCACTGGACCGCGATCTTCTCCAAGGTCGCGCGCGCAGGAACTGCAGGGACGAGGTTCACGTGGAGGGAGGCGAGGTCGTCGTCCCGGCCCGTGAGGAACAAGTCCGCGAAAGTGGCGGTAAGGGGCTGGTGCTGGACTGTTTGGGCAGGTCCGCGATCATGTCGCCGTGATTGGTCATGGTGTGGACGGCTACGGCCGGCCGAACCCGAAGTGCACAATCCGAACGTCGTGGATCACATCACCCTGTTGAGCAGCGACATCAATGCTGATCCGATACATGGCGAGGACACGGAAGACGACGCGACCGAGATGTGACGCCTTCGCGCTGAGCCTGAACGCGCTCGTCGCGGGCTGTTGCTCGACCAAACCGGCGGCCTCTCGGTGGCGGGCTGGGCAGACCGGGTCGATCACGTCGCCGATGTCAGCGAGGAACTGGACGTACCCGCCGCACTGCTGCGCCTGGACGGCCACGTCGCCTGGGTCGGTGACGACCAGCAGGCCCTCCTCAGCCACCTCCCCAAGTGGTTCGGCACCGCCGCCACCTGAATGGAGCCCACCCGCTCACGCGTCATGGCCTGCTCACGCGGGATGGCGTCTCATCTTCTGCCTGAACGGCGGATGCGGCTTTCCGCAGCCCGGCAGCGTCGGCTTCAGCGAGAGCCGCGCGCTCCAGGGCGGCACCCAGTTTCTGATGCAGCTCGGCGACAGCGTCTTGGTGCTCGCGGGTAAGGGTCGACAACCGAGTCTCCGCGCGGGTGGTGAGCCGGTCGAGTTCGGTTCGGTGTCGCTCCTCCGCCCGGCCAAGCTCGGCACGGACCGCGGCGGTATCGGCGCGTGCGGCTTCGAGAGCGGCCTCAGCGCGCCCCAAAGCCTTGGTGGAAGCACCCCGATCATCGACCAGCCGCTGCTCCAACCCCGCCAATTCCGCGCGAACCGACGCCAGTTCCTGACCAGCCGCCGCAGCAGCCTGTAGAGCGGTGTGCTCGCGCTGGGCGGAATCGCGGGCTCGATGCTCGGCTTGCTCAGCCCGCTCGTGTTCAGCATCGCGGCGGGACTCAGCGCGGGCCTGTTTCAGCTCAGCGGCCCGCGCCTTCGCCACGGCCTCATCGCGAGCGTGTTCAGCCGCCAGCCGGGCGGCCTGATGCTCCTCAGCGAGCTCCCGCGACGAGACCGCGGCCTGTTCGGACTCGGTGGCCTGACGTTCAGCCTGCTCCCGAAGCCCCCGATCCTCAGCGGCCGCCTTGTCCGAGGACTCCACCGCCGACAGTGCGGAGGTCACCTCGGTGTCCAAGCGCGCCACAACCTGCTCCAGAACCCCCTTGAGCGCATCGGCGGGCGCGATGACCCGCTCGACGTGCTCACGAACGTCGGTGGCGAACCCGCCCAGCGCCAGCGTCCCCGGGTCCACGCCCAGCGCCGCTCGCAGCGAGCTTTCCGCCCCCGCCAACTGCTTGCACGTGGTGTTTCCCGACCACACCCGGTCCGGGCAGAACTCGTACGGGCGCCCGCCTCGCGGTCCCGGCGGGGGGAGCGGGTTGCGGCACCGACTGAACCCACACAAAGCGTTTCCATCCGACCCTGGCTGCATGTTCCCAACCCTAGTTGATCAGATATATAACCGCCAACCACGGTTGTAGATATCTAATCGAAACCCTAGTTACCTACGAAACAGACCTTTCGTTGGTAACCCGGAGAGTGTCGGTGAGCGGTGGCACGATGCGGGGGAGTCAGGCCCAAACCGGGCCGAAAACTGGGGAGAACCACCGATGGCGAGACTGAGGGTCCACAACTACGCGATCTCACTCGACGGCTACGGGGCCGGACCGGAGCAGAGCGCCCAGGACCCGCTGGGCGTGCGTGGCGAAGAACTGCACGAGTGGGTCTTCGCCGAGGGCCGATCACCATGGAGGGCGGGACCACGTTCCACTTCGTCGACGACGGCATCGAGTCCGCGCTGGCTAAGGCGGTCGACGCCGCGAACGGTCAGGACGTGCGGCTCGGCGGCGGCGCGTCCACGGTCCGGCAGTACCTGCGGGCCGGGCTGGTCGACGAGATGCACCTGGCGGTGGTGCCCGTGCTGCTCGGCGCGGGGGAGCGGATCTTCGAGGACGGGATCACCGACTTCGAGTGCGCCGAGTCGATCACCGTCGGCTCAGTCGCCCACATGCGCATGGTGAAGACGGGGTCCCCGTAGTACTCGCCGAAAACGGGCGGATATGGCTGACCCAGCGTTGGTCTAGCAAGGAGAGGCGGGCGAGAGGTTTCCGAGCCCACCACATCGGAACGAGTTCCAAGCTGACAAGGGTGGCTCTGAACCCGAGTTGATCACGCAGGAGGATGACGACGCCGTTGCCGTTGCCCCGATTGAGGTCGTGTGTGCTGGACTTGTCGCGCTGGGTCGCGGTGAGCGGTGTGTCCACGAACGTTGCCAGGCTCTCGACAACGTTCATGGACACAGCACTAGCGCCTGTCTCGAAGTGCGGGCACACGCCAGCCGCGCCGGATGCGGCCCCTGGCGGCACGGCCGGATACGCCCGAATACACCCGGTATGAGTGG
>NZ_JBOHGC010000402.1:0-4358 GCF_050699995.1 Actinokineospora sp.
CACGTCGGGCATTTCCAGGGGGAGACGGCGGACCAGCGTCATGGCCAGACCAACGGGACTCCGGTGAGCGCCAAGCGGGTCAACGGCACCAAGGTCAACGGCACCGCGGTCCCCGAGGTCGCCTACACGGAGCCGATCAGACGCGCCGCCGAAACCCCGTCTTCGGGCGCCCACTCGGTGAGCCCCGAGTTCTGGTTCGGCACGCCGCTGCCCGAGGAAACCCTCCCGCCGCTGCCGGAGGAGCCGCCGGTCCCCAGTGTGTCCACCCGGGTGACCGAGCAGATCTCCCGCCGCCTCGACGCACCGCCGCCGGACACCGGCGCGCACGTCACCGAGCGCATCTCGCGTCGCCCCATCGACGGGCCGACCGAGCTCATCCCCAAGGTCGAGCCGCACGGCCCCGCGCCGACGCTCCCGCCCAAGCCGGTCGTCTCGCCCAAGGCCGCTCCCGTCGCCAAGCCGGTCGCGAAGCCGTCGGTGCCCGCCGAGCCCGCGTCGAAGCAGTCGGGCAAGTCCGAGGTCGACGCCCAGGAGACCGACGAGGAACGCAGGCGCAGGCAGGGCAAGCACCGCAGGCCGCCGCGCAAGCAGCCGCTTTGGCGTGAGCTGCTCGTCCTCGCCGGGGTGGCGCTGGTCCTCACCTTCGCGATCCAGCACTTCATCGGTCGGGTGTATTCCATCCCGTCCGGCTCGATGGAGCAGACCCTGCACGGCTGCCCCGGGTGCACCGGCGACCGCGTGTTCGTCGACAAGATCGTCTACGACTTCCGCGACCCCAGCCCGGGCGACGTCGTCGTCTTCCAGGGTCCGAACACCTGGACCGAGAACGACATCCGCGACAAGCGGTCGGACAACCCGCTGGTCCGCGGGCTGCAGTACATGGGTTCGCTGATCGGTGTCGCTCCGCCCGACGAGCGCGACTTCGTCAAGCGGGTCATCGCCGTCGGCGGTCAGACCGTCGAGTGCTGCGACGAGCAGAACCGTGTGCTGGTCGACGGCAAGCCACTCGACGAGCCCTACATCTACTGGGAGCACGGCTCGCCCAGCGAGCGCAATCAGTTCGCCCGCGTTACGGTGCCCGAGGGCACCCTGTGGGTCATGGGTGACAACCGCGACAACTCCTCCGACTCCCGGTTCCAGGGTGGCGGCGGCATCCGCGGCGTCGTCCCGCTCGGCAAGGTCATCGGCAAGGCCCGCTACATCGTGCTTCCGCCGTCGCGCTGGCGCGGTGTGGGCGACCACAACCCGCAAGGGGACGCCGACCTGGCCGCGGCCGCGTGGCAGCAGGGGATCCCGGCCGGTCTCGGCGTGGCCGCCGCGTGGCCGGTGCTGTGGATCGGCCGCCGCGCGAAGATCGCTCTCACATCACGGAAGGCTGATTAGTGTCGGACGCACACGGTGCCGTGCCAGGGGATGGACGCGGCGCCGAGAATCTCGCTGTCGACGATCCGGGCACCCAGGAGCCGGACATGCCCGAGTCGGACCAGCCGGAACCGGATCAGCCCGAGTCGGGCAAGGCGGGTAAGCCGAAGCGGAAGCACTCGTTCTTCGTCGAGGTGCTGATCCTCGCCGCGGTGGCCTTGGTCCTCACCTTCCTCATTCAGACTTTCGTGGCACGGGTGTTCGTCATCCCGTCCGAGTCGATGGAACGCACCCTGCACGGGTGCGCGGGGTGCACGGGCGACCGTGTGCTGGTCGACAAGGTCGTCTACTACTTCAACGACCCGAAGCCGGGCGACGTGGTGGTCTTCCAGCGTCCGTCGACGTGGGACCAGCACGGTGGCGCCGGTCGGTCGAGCAACCCGGTCGTCGCGTGGATCGAGGACATCGGCACGCAGTTCGGCATGGTCGAGCCCAGCGACGAGGACGTCGTCAAGCGGGTCATCGCCGTGGCGGGGCAGACCATCGAGTGCTGCGACGACCAGAACCGCGTCATGGTCGACGGCAAGTCCCTCAACGAGCCATACCGCTTCATGCCCGGCCCGGACGCCCAGCAGGACGTGTTCGCGAAGATCACCGTTCCGCAGGGCATGGTGTTCGTGATGGGCGACAACCGCAACAACTCACGCGACTCGCGCTCGCAGGGCGGCGGCGGCGTCAACGGGTTCGTCCCGGTCGACAACATCATCGGCAAGGCCCGCGCGATCATCCTCCCGCCGTCACGGTGGCAGGGCATCGGCGACCACAACCCGCAGGCGCTGTCCGCTCCGGCGTGGCAGACCGGGATCCCGGCGGGGCTGGGCATCGCGGCGGCATGGCCGACGCTGTGGCTCGGACGCAGGGTGCGGGGCATGCTGACCGCCGGTGGTCGCTCGGCTCCCCGGTAGGCTTGATCGGTGTCCGACCAACCCCTCGACGAGGATGAGCCGAAACCGCGCAAGAAGAAGAAAAGGCGGCCCTTCTGGCAGGAGTTGCCGATCCTCATCGCGGTCGCGCTGGTTCTGACGTTTCTGATCCAGACGTTCCTCGCGCGGGTCTTCGTGATCCCGTCGGCGTCGATGGAGCAGACACTGCACGGCTGCCCGGGGTGCTACGGCGACCGGGTCCTGGTCGACAAGCTCGTCTACACCTTCGGTGAGCCGGAGGTCGGCGAGGTCGTCGTGTTCAAGCGGCCCACCACCTGGAACCGCCCGGAGTTCACCTCGTCGCGGTCCGACAATGTGCTGGTGAGCTGGGTGGAGAGCATCGGCGGGCTGTTCGGGCTCGCCGCGCCCGACGAGGACGACGTCGTCAAGCGGATCGCCGCGGTCGGCGGCCAGACGATCGAGTGCTGCGACGAGCAGAACCGGGTACTCGTCGACGGCAAGCCGCTCGACGAGCCGTACATCTTCTGGGACACCACCATGGGCGATCCCAAGCAGACGCAGTTCGGTCCGATCACGGTTCCGCAGGGCATGCTGTTCGTGATGGGCGACAACCGCAACAACTCGGGTGACTCGCGCAGCCAGGGCGGTGGCGGCGGGAACGGAATGGTGCCGGTGGACAACGTGATCGGCAAGGTGCGGGCGATCATCCTGCCGCCGTCGCGGTGGCAGGGCGTCGGCGACCACAACTCGCAGACGTTGTCCGTACCCGCGTGGCAGACCGGGATTCCAGCCGGACTCGGAATCGCGGCGGCGTGGCCGACACTGTGGCTTGGCAGGCGTGTGCGCACCCTGGTGAGGCCCCGATGACCACTTTCCTGCGCCCACCACGCGCCGTGGTCCGCCGCGACGCGGGCAACTGGAGCCTGCAGGCCGCACTGCACCGCCGAGGCCTCGGCCCGGTCGCGGGCGTCGACGAGGCAGGCCGCGGCGCGTGCGCGGGTCCGCTGGTCATCGCCTCCTGCGTGCTGCGCCCCGGCGACGCGGACCGACTCGACGGCCTGACCGACTCCAAGCTGATGACGGCGGCCGCGCGCGACCGAATGTTCGACCTGGTCAAGAAGCGCGCCGTCGACTACGCGGTCGTCGTCGTGCCGACCGCGGAGGTCGACCGGATGGGCGTCCACGTCGCCAACATCGAAGGCATGCGGCGCGCGGTCGCCCGGCTCGGCACCCACCCCGGGTACGTGCTGGTCGACGGTTTCCGCGTGCCGGGCCTGACGGCCCCGAGCGTCCCGGTGCTCAAGGGCGACCAGGCCGCGGCGTGCGTCGCGGCGGCGTCGGTCTTGGCGAAAGTCACCAGGGACCGCATCATGGAGGACCTGCACGACCAGTTGCCGCAGTACCGATTCGATGTTCACAAGGGCTACTGCACCGGCATCCACACCGCCGCGTTGGAGGTGCACGGGCCAAGCCACGAGCACCGCTGGTCCTTCGCCAACGTGGCCGCGGCGGGGCTGACCCACGGCCTGCGGGCGCCACACCGGGTGGCGCTGAGTGTGGCCGCGGCCGCCGTGGTTCAGAATGGTGGACCACCGCAGTGAGCGGGACATCACGACCAGGAGGGGCGCGCGGCACATGAGCGCGGAGGATCTCGAGAAGTACGAGACCGAGATGGAGCTGTCGCTCTACCGGGAGTACCGCGACATCGTCGGACAGTTCGCCTACGTGGTGGAAACCGAGCGACGTTTCTACCTGGCCAACGGCGTCGACGTGCAGGTGCGCGACGCCGACGGCGAGGTCTATTTCGAAGTACGCATGTCCGACGCCTGGGTGTGGGACATGTACCGGCCGGCGAGGTTCGTGAAGAACGTCCGGGTCATCACCTTCAAGGACGTCAACGTCGAGGAACTCGACAAGCCGGACCTGCGACTCCCCGAAGACGGCCCGTTCGGCACCTAGCGCCTGTCTCGAAGTGCGGGCACACGCCAGTCGCGCCGGATGCGGCCCCTGGCGGCACGGCCGGATACGCCCGAATACACCCGGTATGAGTGG
>NZ_JBOHGC010000403.1:0-3588 GCF_050699995.1 Actinokineospora sp.
GGGCGAACAACGCTGCCGCGCGCTTGAGGATCTCGTGTTCGATCTCCAATTGCCGAACTCGTTTACGAAGCTCGGCGAGTTCTTTCTTCTCCGCCGGTGCCAGGCCCGGTTTAGCGCCATTCTCGACGTCGTCGGCCGCCAACCAGTTCCTCAGGCACGAGTCACTGATTCGCAGCTCGGCGGCGATCTGCGAGACCGGCTTGTCGCCCTTGCGGGCCTCAGCGATCGCTCGCATACGGAACTCGGGCGGATGAGGCGCAGGCATCGGGACATCCTTCCAGGTGACCGAGGCCACCTCAGGCCAGGTGTCCGTCAAACGGGGGGAAGCTCAGTCCTTCATCCACTACTCATCGATTCTGATCCCCGGTTTTCTGCAGACCGCCGACTATGCCCGAGCGGTCATCGGGGCCGGACCATTCGATGCCGAGGAGGTGGAACGCAGGGTCTCGCACCGACTTGAGCGGCAAAAGGTGCTGTTCAAGCCAGTCCGACCGCGCTACCGGCTGATCCTGGACGAAGCGGTGCTTCGCAGGCCGATCGGTGGATCGGCGGCCATGGCCACGCAGATCCGTTGGCTGATCGACATGGCGAACCAGCCCAACATCACCATTCACGTGATCCCGTTCCGCCACGGCTATTACGAACTGTCATCCAGCTTCTCGATACTTGAGTTCCCCACGCTGCCCTGCCTCATTTACGTGGAGAACGGCAACGCGTCCGGCTTCCCGGACGCGCCCGTCGACACGGACCGCTACGTGGAAACGGCCGGTAGGCTGATGAGAGTGGCCTTGGATTCCGCCGATTCGGTGGAGTTTCTGGCCAGGATGGCGGCCGATCACGAGCGGGGATGAAACAGGATGCACGGAGTGTGGCGGAAATCCAGCTTCAGCGACCACGCCGGTGACTGTGTCGAAGTTGCTTACTCCTCGACAGTCCGTGTCCGTGATTCCAAGAACCCCGCAGGCGGCACGCTGACCTTGCCCCCGGCCGCCTGGTCACCCGAGCGTCTCGCGAACCTTCGGACCGCGTAGGCCACGGGCCCGAGCCAGCCAACCGAGGCCCGCGCCGACCAGTCCCACCACCAGCGCAACGAAACCCCCGACGATGCCACCACCCGTGCCGGGCCCGCCGTCGGCGGCGGCCACGACCAGCCCGCCGACGACCGCGCCTGCCAACCCCAGCACCAACGCGACGAGGGCCTTCCCACCCCCACTCCGGGAGAGGGCTATCCCACCGACGACCACTCCCACCAGCCCCAGCGCCACACCGACCAGGGACCAGAAACGCCCCCCGGTCAAGGCGTAGGAACTGACAGCGTCGGGCTGCACGGCAAGCAGGTGACGGATGAACATGGTGTGCTCCTTCTTCTCCGACGAACTGGACATCGCTGATCATGGCCGCGGGCCGGCCACCGGTCGTCGTGCTCGCGCAGACACTTCGCGCTGCCGCGGATGCCGCAGAAATCGCGGGAGTACCGCGTTCGCGGTAGTCGCAGATCATCTGTTGGTGGGAGTCGACCGCGTGGGTGTCGGGCTACTGTCCACTTATGACCAGGGGCCGGATCAGTCTCGGAGACTGGGGTATCGCCATCGGCGTGGCGGCGACCCTGGTGGTAGCCGGGCTGTCCAGGGACCTCCCCGCGACGGCCCTCGACCCGCTTGGCTACGCGTTGCTGGCGGGTGGTGGTCTGGCGCTGGCGGCGCGCAGGTGGGCTCCGGTCGTCGTGCTGGCCGTGACCGGGTTGTGCGCGTTGGGCTATCAGGTGATCGGGTTCGATGTGCCGGTCGTCGCGTATCTGTTCGCCGTGTATGCCTCGGTCCGGGCGGGACACCGGCTTGTCACCGTGGTGGGGTCCGTGGTCATGCTGGCCGCGCTCCCGCTCGCGATCCTGGCCGCTCCCCACGGCTGGCAGCTGGGTGAGGCGTTCACCCAGTCCCGCAACGTCCTCGAAATCGCCTGGCTGATCGCCGCCGGCGCGGCCGGGGAAGCGCTGCGGCAGGCCGAGCGCCGCGCCGACGAGGCCGAACGCACCCGCGAAGAGACCGCGCGCCGCCGCGCCGACGAGGAGCGGCTCCACATAGCGCGTGAGCTGCACGATTCGCTCACGCACCAGATCTCCGTCATCAAGGTGCAGGCCGAAGTCGCCGTCCACCTGGCCCGCAAACGGGGCGAACAGGTGCCTGAGTCCCTGCTGGCGATCCGGGACGCCGGGCGTGAGGCCGCTAGGGAACTGCGCGCCACCCTGGAAGCCCTGCGCGACGACGACAAGCACCCACCGCACGGGCTCGCCGACGTCCCGAACCTGGTGCAGCGGGCGCGCACGACCGGCCTGGACGCGACGCTGACGATCGAAGGACACCGGGACGACCTGCCCGCCGCGGTGGAACGGACGGCGTACCGGATCGTCCAGGAGTCGCTGACCAACATCTCCCGGCACGCCGTCGCCGCCACCGCGTCGGTCAGGATCGACTACCGGCCGGACGCCCTGGTCATCCAGGTCGACGACGACGGCAAGGCAACCACTGACACCGCGCCGGTGCCCGGCGTCGGCCTGCTCGGGATGCGCGAGCGGGTCACCGCCCTCGGCGGCCACCTGCGGGCGGCGCCGCGCGGTGAGGGCGGCTTCACCGTCCAGGCCGAACTTCCGGTGGCCCGAACGTGATCCGGGTCCTGCTGGTCGACGACCAGCCACTCATCCGCAGCGGATTCCGTGCGCTGCTTGACATCGAGGACGACATCGAGGTGGTCGCCGAGGCCGCCAACGGCGGCGAGGGCGTGGAGCTGGCCAGGCGGCACCTGCCCGACATCGCGCTCATCGACATCCAGATGCCCTTGGTCGACGGCATCGAGGCGACCCGCCGCATCGCCGCGGACCCGGCCCTGGCCGAGGTGCACGTGGTCATCCTGACCAACTACGGCCTGGACGAATACGTCTTCAACGCCCTACGCGCGGGCGCGGCGGGATTCCTCGTCAAGGACATAGAGCCGGAAGACTTCCTCCACGCCGTCCGCGTGGCGGCCCGCGGCGACGCCCTGCTCGCACCGTCGATCACCCGCAAACTCATCGACCGGTACGTCACCCAACCGCTCGACACCGGCCCCCACCCGGGCCTGACGGACCTGACCAACCGCGAAAGCGAAGCCGTCACCCTGGTCGCCCGCGGCCTGTCCAACGACGAGATCGCCGACCGCATGGTGATCAGCCCGCTGACCGCGAAGACCCACGTCAACCGGGCCATGGTCAAACTCCACGCCCGCGACCGCGCCCAACTCGTGGTCTTCGCCTACGAGTCCGGCCTGGTCGTCCCACACGGTTCCTGACATCCACAGTCTGGGCGCAGATGACGGTTCCATGACGTGTGGGCTGGGCATTGCCCATGCGGTGTGGTGACCTGCCACTGTTGAGGATATGGAGCCGTCCGACGGCGATCTGGTCCTGGCGGCGCGTCATGGTGACGCGCAGTCGCTCGCGGTCCTGCTGATGCGCCACCGTGCGGCGATGCACGCGGTTGCGGCCTCGGTGCTGAGCGCGGGGCCGGAGGTCGAAGACGTCGTGCAGGATGCCACGCTGGTCGCGATCGCGGATCT
>NZ_JBOHGC010000404.1:0-2817 GCF_050699995.1 Actinokineospora sp.
CGTCCACGCTGTTTGATCGTCGCGTAGCGAAAGTCCGTGGACCGAGGAGCCGGATGCCGGAAATCGGCACGTCCGGATCTGTGGGGGGACCCGGGTGGGCAGTGCCCACCCGGGCCTATCCCGATCAGGTGCCCTCGAGATCGGTGCCGCTTTCCAGTGCCACCGCGCAGTGTACGCCGGGCCACTGGTGAGGCCGCTCGACGAGACCTTCGCGAACGCCCTGGCCGAGGATGTACTCGAGGCGCCCAGCCTGGGCCTCTTCTTCGTGGGAGACGACGATGGAGCGATACCTCCTGGCCCAGAACTTCTCTCGCCACTCATGGAGCCGGCCGACCTCGCGCGCGATGTTGCCGGCGACGTAGTCGACGAAGGCGGCAAGCTGCTGCGGGGAGTCGGGACTCATCAGGCTGTGCCAGTGATTCCCAAGCACGGCGAGGGCGTGCAGCCTCATGCCGTACCTCCGCTGGGCGCGGCCGATGACGCCGACGATGAGGTCGTTGACGGCGCGGGAGGGACGGAGCAGGAGCCGGCCGTGGACGGTGCGCATGGTGACCTCGACCATGGCGCCGGGGGGCAGGAAGCGCAGGGGTCTAGCCATACCTGTGTACAGACGGAAACCGAGAGCGGAAGCTTGCTACAGACGGAATTCGCGGTCGCGCTCTTGCGCGCGCGCAAGAGTCGGAGCAGAGCCCACCCGGCTTACCGGCCCACCCAGTCTCTTCGCTGAACGGCAGCGGTGACTGGGGCGCGGCTCGGCGGGTGGTGTGCAAGCGACAGTGACTTCGACGCCTGGCGCCGAGTAGTCGTTGCAGCGGACGCCACCCGGGCGTTTTCACTCAGCACCACCCTCGCGCCTGGCGTCGATCATCGGTGGTTCCCTTCCCCATCGCGCTCTGAGAGGTGCCGCTCTGAGAGGTGCCAAGCCTTTCCGTCAAGGGACGTGCATGTGAATGCCGCCGCCGCCGCCCTGCCGCCGCCCGGTGCCAGTGACATCTCGCCACCGACGATCGCGATCGCGGGGCCAACGAGCCCGACCAACCAGACACAAGTGGCGCTAATGGGAGTATTGAGCGAGGCGGCCTCCCTCACCGTCGACGGGTCGCCGGTGCTCGTCAACCCCGACCTGACGTTCGGCTTCGGACCCCTGGCCCTGGCTGAAGGCGCGAACACGTTCCACCTGGTCGCCACGGACCCGACGGGCAACGTCGGCATCCGCGACGTCACGATCGTGCGCGACACCGTTCTGCCGGTTCTCACCTTCGAGGTGCCCACCCCCGGCACTCTGTGCACCGTCACTGGCCAGCTGCTCCGCCTCGCGTGGAGCGACGCCGGGGCCGGTGTCGACGCGTCGAGCCTCAGCTTCACGGCCAACCAGTACGGCGTGGTGGTCGACTGCGAGTCGACGAGCGCCGGGACCGATTGCGTTGCCGACGTGCTCCCGACCGGCACGGTCGAGATCACGGCGACCGTTCGCGACCTCGCGAGCAACGTCTCCGCTCCGGCCTCGGTGACCTGTCTGACCGACCCGAGCCTTGCCCCGCCGCAGATCACCGTTTTCTCTCCTGCCAACGGTGCCGTCGTCAACACGCCGCAGGTCCTCGTGACCGGGGCGCTCAGCAAGCCGGCTTCGCTTACGATCGAGGGGCAGGCCGTGCCGATCGCCTCCGACCTGACGTTCCAGGCCGGGCCCTATGCGCTCAGCCCAGGCGCGAACACTTTCGACCTCGACGCCCTGGATTCCGCTGGCCAGTCGAGCCACGTCACCCTGGCGGTCACCCTCGACACGAGTCTCCCCGCCGCGGTCGAACTGGGCCTGGTTACTCTCACCGAGCTCGCCCCCGGCTCACACCAGCTCTCCGGCGCAGCGGGTGCTGTCGACGCCCCCGAGCCAGGTACCGTCGTGACGGTTCACAACGTCACCTCGGGCGGACGGGCGACGATCGTCCCCGCAGCCGACGGCAGCTTCCAGTCGACCCTCGTCGCCTTCGATGGCGACACGTTGCGACTCACCGCCCAGGACGCAGCCGGCAATGCGAGCGAGCCTGTCGAGCTCCACGTGAACGGCGCACTTCCGACTCCCGCCGTTCCCTCCGCGGTGGCCCCGCCGTTGGACCCGACCATAGGACTCGATGCCTGCCAGCTGGTGAGCTTCTTCTGGACTGGCGCGGCAAAGGTCCAGTTCGGCGTGCAACCGGAGGCTGTCGACTGCGGCCGCCTCGCCGTCATCCATGGCCGCGTCCTCGACCGCGCGGGGGCTCCGCTCGTCGGAGTGCGCGTCCAAGCCCTCGACGAGCCGGACTATGGGGCGACCTTCAGCCGCGCGGACGGAGAGCTCGACTTCGCCGTGCGTGCGAACCAGCGGCTCGTCCTCTCCTTCGTGAAGCCGGGACTCTTCACCGCGCGGCGCGTCGTGCAGCTCGTACCCCAGCAGTTCACGACCCTCGACGACGTCGTGCTCGTCGCGCCCGACTCCCAGGTCACGACCATCGATGCAACCGGGAGCGCCGGCTTGCAGGTCGCCCGCGGGAGCGTGGTGACCGATGCCGTCGGCACGCGCCAGACGACGGTCCTCTTCCCCGCGGGCACCGCGGCGTCGATGCGTCTCCCGGGCGGCGCGACGCAGCCGCTGACGTCGCTCCAGGTGAGGTCGACCGAGCTCACCGCCGGCCTCCCGGCCAAGAACGCGCTCTCGGCCACCCCACCCACCGAGTTCGAGACTCTGTTCGCCGTCGAGCTCACCGTCGATGCCGCCGAGGCGCTGGGCGCCTCCGTCGACTTCAGCCGCCCCCTCCCCGTCTACGTCGAAAACTTCATGGG
>NZ_JBOHGC010000405.1:0-2112 GCF_050699995.1 Actinokineospora sp.
CAGTACAGCGACAACTCCCCGCGCACACCGCGCGGTCAGCACACCCGAGCCACCAGGAAGGCCGCGTAATGCCGCAGGGACAGCCGTCCGTCGTACCGGACGACGGACTCACCACCCGCCAGCGCCGTAACCGACCGCTCGTCGTCGTCCATACGGGCATCGGCAAGGGCAAGTCGACGGCCGCGTTCGGGCTCGCGCTGCGGGGCTGGAACCAGGGCTGGTCGATCGGGGTGTTCCAGTTCGTGAAGTCGGCGAAGTGGCGCGTCGGCGAGGAGTCGGCGTTCCTGGCGCTGGGCAAGGTGCACGAGGAGACCGGCGAGGGCGGCCCGGTCGAGTGGCACAAGATGGGTTCGGGCTGGTCATGGTCGCGTAAGCAGGGCAGCGACGACGACCACGCCGAGGCCGCGCGTGAGGGCTGGGCGGAGATCAAGCGCCGCCTCGCCGAGGAGACCCACGGGCTCTACGTGCTCGACGAGTTCACCTACCCGCTCAAGTGGGGCTGGATCGATGTCGACGACGTCGTGCAGACCCTGGCGAACCGGCCTGGCCACCAGCACGTCGTGATCACCGGCCGCGACGCCCCGCAGTCCCTTGTGGACGCCGCCGACCTGGTGACGCACATGACGAAGGTCAAGCACCCGATGGACGCGGGCCAGAAGGGCCAGAAGGGCATCGAGTGGTAGCCAGACTGGTCATCGCCGCACCCGGGTCGGGCAGCGGCAAGACCACGATCGCCACCGGCCTGATGGCCGCGCTGCGCAGGCGCGGACACACGGTGGCGCCGTTCAAGGTCGGCCCCGACTACATCGACCCCGGCTACCACACGCTGGCGGGCGGCAGGCCTGGCCGCAACCTCGATCCCGTGCTCGTCGGCGAACACCGCGTCGGGCCGATGTTCCGCCACGGCGCGCTGGGCGCGGACATCGCGGTGGTCGAGGGCGTGATGGGCCTGTTCGACGGGCGCATCGGCCACCAGGTCGAGGCGGGCGGGTTCGGTTCGACCGCGCACGTCGCCGAGCTGATCGACGCGCCCGTGGTGCTGGTGGTCGACACCCGTGGCCAAAGCACGAGCCTTGCCGCGCTGCTGCACGGTTTCCGGTCCTACCGGGCGGGCGTGCGGATGGCGGGGGTGGTGCTCAACCAGGTCGGTTCCGACCGGCACGACCAGGTGCTGCGCGAAGCGTGCGCCGACGTCGGCCTGCCGGTGCTGGGCTCGGTGCGCCGCGCGGTCGAGGTGGACGTCCCGTCGAGGCACCTGGGGCTTATCCCGGCGGTCGAGCACGGCAAAGCGGCGATGCGCGCGGTCGAGGCGATGGCGGATCTGATCGACACCTCGGTGGACTTGGACGCGGTGGTGCGGCTGGCCCGCTCGGCACCGGACTTCCCCGGCCCGGTCTGGGACCCGGCTGAGGAGGTCACGGTCGTGCCGGGCCGCCCGGTGATCGCGGTCGCCGGTGGTCCGGCCTTCACCTTCGGCTACGCCGAGCACGTGGAGCTGCTCCGCGCGGCGGGCGCGGAGATCGCCGTCGTCGACCCGCTGCGCGACGAGAGCCTGCCCGCGGGCACCAAGGGTTTGGTGCTGCCGGGCGGTTTCCCGGAACAACACGCCGACGCCCTCTCCGCCAACAAGAAGTTGCGCGAGGACGTGCGCTCGCTGGCCGAGTCTGGCGCGCCGATCCACGCCGAGTGCGGCGGGCTGCTCTACCTGGTGTCCGAACTGGACGGCAAACCGATGTGTGGGGTCCTCCCCGCGACGGCTGCCATGAACCCACGCCTGACCCTGGGCTACCGCGACGCCGTCTCGATGGCCCCGTCCCCGCTGCGGCCCGAGGGCAGGCGCGTGACCGGCCACGAGTTCCACCGCACGGTCACCACCCCGGTCCATGGCGCGACCCCGGCCTGGGCGTGGCGCGACCACGAGGGCGTGACCCGGCGCGAGGGTTTCATCCAGGGCAACATCCACGCCTCGTACCTGCACACACACCCCGCCGGCGACCCCACCGCCATCACCACCTTCATCACCACCCCCTAACACGGTCGCGAGTCCCCACCTCACGACAATGAGTTCTCATTTCGCGCCAGCCGATTCCCACGTTCAGGACTGATCGGCGG
>NZ_JBOHGC010000406.1:0-4055 GCF_050699995.1 Actinokineospora sp.
GCACCGGGGTCGGCGGTGGACGCAGACCCCGGAGACCGCTTACGGGCAGAACACCTCGGCGATGACCTCGTCGATCCCGGAGAACTCACCGGCGACCGGGCCGGTGGTGATCGAGAGTTCCAGCCTGGTCTTGGTGTCCTTGGTGCTCACCGCCATGCTGCCGTAGCCGGGGATGCCGCCGTCGTGGCCGAACACGGTCACTCCGCACGGCAACGTGATCTCGGCGATGCCCATGCCGTACCCGCTGGTGAACGGCAGGCTCTTCGTCAGCTCTGCCATCTGCGCGGGAGCGAGCAGTTTCCCCTGCAGCAGCGCCGAAATGAACCGGTCCAGGTCCGCGGTGGTCGAGACCATCTCGCCCGCCGCCCAGCCCCACGACGGGTTGAGCCTCGTGACGTCCACCGGCGGACTGACCGGCTGCGCGTAGCCGTGCGCGTGCGGCCGGGGCAGGTCGACCCGACCATCGGGCACGCTGGTGTGCGCGAGGCCCAGCGGGCGCAGGATGCGCTCCTGGACCGCCTGCCCGTACGGCACGCCGGTGATCTTCTCGATCAGCATGCCGATCACGATGTAGTTGGTGTTGGAGTAGCTCCACTTGGTGCCCGGCGGGAAGTCAAGCGGGCGCGAAGTGGACATCGCGACCAGTTCACCCGGCGCGTACGGCTTGAACCGGATGGTCTCGAAACCGGCGGGATCCAGCGGCATCGCGTTCGTGTAGTTGTAGAGCCCGCTGGTGTGCTGCAACAGGTTTCGCACCGTGATCCGGTCGCCGTCGGGCAGCAGACCGGGAAGGTGGGTCGACACCGGGGTGTCCAGTCCGATCTTGCCCTCGCCGACCAGTTGCAAGGTCACCGTGGAGACGAAGGTCTTGGTGATGCTGCCGATCCGGAAGTGCCCGTTGGTGGGCACCGGCCGGTGTCTGCCGACCTCGGCCACCCCGTCGCGGGCGGTGAAGGACTCCCCGCGGTCGGTGATGCGGACCTGCACCCCCGCGGCGCCATCCGACGCGATCTTGTCCAACGCCGCGCGCACCACATCCCGGTCGATCCGCGGCCCCTGCGCGGTCGCGCTCGCCGCGCCGGTCAGCGCGAGCGCCGTGACCGCCGCCAGCACCCCGGCGCACCGCATTCCCCTGATCCTCATCTGTTTCCCCTCAAGTCTGCAACCGACAGCTCAAGTCTTCCCAAGATCACCTGAGCGCACGACACTCTGAGGTAGGGGCGGGATCATCCCCTGGTAGTAGATCGTCCCCTAGGGGTCGGCTCGGACTCGGCGCGCCTCAGCGGCGCAGGTGCGCGGGCAGATGAGTGATGCCCTCGATGTCCGACGCGGACTTCTCGAGCAGCTGGTGGGCCAGGTCGGCCAACGCCCGGGAGACCGCCAGCTCATCGCCGATCTCGGGGACGTTCGTGTCGTCCGGGCTCAACCGGGCCAGCCCGACGCCGACCCGGGTCTCCTCCGGGGTGGTGAGCCGGGCCTTGGCCCGGGTGCGTTCGCTGTGCTCGTCGATGACGATCTCGATGTGCCAGAGCTTGACCTCGGTCATCGCGCACCTCCGCGAGTGGATCCACCGTACGGCACGGCTTGGGTCCGAGTATCCGGGCTCCGCGCTGTCCCCGCAGGTCTGCCTCGCGCGTCGGGTTTACCGGCCGACGACCAGGGGAAGTCGACAAGATCAGGGCGAACTCAGGAGGAGCCATGGCCGATCGACCCGGACGAACGTAGGGTCCGGTTCCTCGCACTCGGCGCGGGCGGGTTCCTGGGCATCGGGAAGAAGACGCTGCTCGTGGCAGTCGCCGCGGGTCCGGTGTCCGACCCCGAGCTGAAGATCCAACGCGACTACTTCGAAGACGTGTACGGCTATTACGGAGTCGCCCCGTATTGGCTGCCCGGCTACCCGCCGCCTCGGTATCCCTACCTCTGACCGTCGCCTGCCGCCGACATCCTGGGCCGCTCAGCCACGCCGCCTGACCGGACGGTGTCATCCGGTCAGGCGGCGGTTCGCACAAGTTCGGCGCTTCCACAACTCGGGTCGGCCTCGGTCGGTACGTTGCCGACATGAACGTCTCGCGACTCGCAAGAAGTGGGTCCACTACCCGGCGGCCTGCGTCTTCGGGGGGGAAGAAAGACACCAGGGTGATCGTCATCGCCGAATATGACGGTGGCCTGCCGATCAAGAAGGACGGCGAGCACTACCGCGAGATCGATGGTGTGCCCACCGAGAACGAGTTCGACACCAAGACCACCTGCCAGCTCACCTTCGATGTGGGCACGACCAAGGCCAAGGTGTTGGTCGAGGCGCTGTGGGGCCAGGAGAAGTCGTACATGGCGTGCGATATCGGCATCCCGGCGATGAAGGACGTGCTCGAAGCCGCGAAGAAGCCCGGCCCGGTCGGCTGAAACCGGGCCGTCGGCCGTGAACGCACCGTCCACCTCGGACGGCGGACCCAACTGACCCGCATCCGTCCGCCCGATCGGTGTCGCCGGATTTCCGTCACCGGAACGTAAGACCGTGCGGCTCCGGCAGGGGGATGATGATGCGGTGCTGTCCAGGCCGTCCCTGGTCGGCCGGGACGCCGAGGTGTCCCGGCTGACGGACCTGCTCGACGCCGCCCAGACGGGCCGGGGCGGCGGCGCCGTGCTGCTCGGCGAGGCCGGGATCGGCAAGTCCAGCCTCGCCGACGCCGTCGCCGCGCAGGCGACCGCGCGTGGTTTCACGGTCGCTTGGGGTCGCTGCCCCACCCTGAGTCTCGCGCCGTACTGGCCGTGGCGGCAGCTGCTCGCCGCCCTGCCCGACGGCGGCGCCCGCGAACTGCTCGACGGGTCCCGCCCGTCGAGTCGGGCCGAGCTTTTCTCGAGTGTGCTCGCCGTGCTGGAGCACAGCGCCGCGGCGTGTCCACTGGTCCTGCTGCTCGACGACGTGCACCGCGCCGACGAGGCCACGCTCGAGTTGCTCGCGTTCGTCGCCGACCAGGTGCGCGGGACCCGGATCGTGCTCATGGTGATCAGCCGCGACGATCCGGTCGAGCTGGCCGGGCCCGCCGCGTCCACGCTGAGTGGCCTGCCCGCCTGGATGACGCGGCTCGACCTCGCCGGGCTTGGCCCCGCCGCCACCGCCGACCTGGTGCGGGAGGTGACCCCGGCGGCCTCGGACGACCTCGTCGCGAACATCCACCGGCGCACCGGGGGCAACCCGTTCTTCGTCTCCGAGGTGGCGCGACTGCACGCCGGGCGGGAACAGCAGGGTGCCGAGTCCGGTCAGGACGTGCCGACGGCGGTCCAGCACGTGCTGAGCAGGCGGTTCGCCCGAGTCAGCCAGGAGGCGGTGCGCCTGCTCGAGGTGGCGGCGGTCGTCGGCAGGCTCGACGTGCCGGTGCTGGCGGCGGTCAGCGGCCTCGACGAGGACACGGCCCTGGCGCTGCTCGACGAGCCGCTGCGGGCGCGGCTGCTCGTCGGCTCGGGGCCGGACCTGAGGTTCGCCCACGACCTGGTGCGCGAGACGCTGTACGCCGGTCTGAGCGAGCGGTCACGGGCGCGGCTGCACCGTTCGGTGGCCGCCGCGATCCCCGACGGCGATGCGGCCGCGCTGGCCGAGCACTGGGCGCGGGCGCTTGGGCCGGAGGCACGGATGCGGGCCGCCGAACACGCCTTGGCCGCTGGGGAGAACGCGAGCGCGGAACTGGCCTATGAGCAGGCCGCGCGCTACTTCCGCTGGGCGCTGGCCGACGGCGCCGGCGACCCGATCACCGTCCGGCTCGGTCTGGGTCGGTCCCAGGTCCTCGCGGGTGAGGTGAAGGAAGGTCGGGACACGCTGCGGGAGGTCGCCGCCGCCGCGAACCAGGCCGGTCGGCCCGCCGACGCCGTGCGTGCCGTACTGGCGATGGGCAGCGGGCTCGGCGGTTTCGAGGTCGACATCGGCGACGCCGCACAGGAGGGGCTACTCACGCGGGCGCTGGCCGCACTGCCCGACGACGACCTGGCGACCCGAGCCGCGGGACTCGCGCGGCTTTCCCTGGTGCGGGCCCGGACCGCGGCGCCGGAGGAGCGGGCCGAGC
>NZ_JBOHGC010000407.1:0-10855 GCF_050699995.1 Actinokineospora sp.
CCCCGATCCGGTTCCGCGGCTGGTGGACCGGATGCAGCGACAACCCCTCGAACTGTCCGCGGCCTCGAACGCCGACCGAGATCCAGGCTTGGGATGCCGTCACCACGGTGGGGGGCATCAGCAACGACGACAACAACGTGGATGGCAATCCCAGCGACGACAACGACTGGGGCTACGTGATCGAGATGCGTTTCGACCTGGGCATGATGGGGTACGACGTCACCCAGGCCGGCGGCGACGTGGTCGAATGGAACGTGTCGATCTACGACTGCGACTGGCTTTGGCCGTTCCAGTCGATCTTCAGCGCGAATCGTGTGTGGTGGCAGAACCCGTGGGGGAACGACTTCTGGTTCCACAACGTGCGGGTGATCGGGAAGCCGGGGGTCACGGTCGCCTCCGGGCCGACGCCGGCCTTCGGTCCGGACGTGCGGATTCCCGCGGCCGACAACTACGCGGGGCCGGTGATGGACGGCTCGCTCGCCGACAACGTGTGGCAGGGTGCTCCGTCCTTCGACATCCGTTACGATGACACCGCGCTGCGCGCCTCCTATCCGGGCCAGGGGCCCTGGCGCAGCGGGCAATACCAGATCGCCGTGAACGGCATCGACGGCGACCCCGACCCCCTGCCGCTCATCCTGGATCCGGCGGACTGCACGGTGAAATGGTTCCACAAGGGGGACCGGCTCTACCTGGGGTTCGACGTGCGTGACCAGATCGTCCAGTACTACTCGATCGACAGCCGCTGGGACGGCTTCATTGTGACGCTCAACGACTACGTCGCGCGCAGCGTCAGCAATCACCAGCTCAAGGCCTATCGCTACAGCTTCCAGGTGGGGCCCTCCGGACAGGCGCTCGCGCAGGACGAGCTGCCGCCGCTGATCGGCCAGGGCGGCGCCCAGGTGGCGCTCCAGCTCAAGTCCTCGTCGCCGCTCGATACGCTCGATCGCACACAGTCGGACGTGGGTTACACCGCCGAGATGTGGATCGACCTCACCAAGATCGGCTACCCCGCGGGGCTCGGGGACCGCCGGCTCTTCATCGGCATCGATCACCTCGACGGCGACTCGTTCACCAACTGGCCCGACAGCTACAGTGCCCGGGTGTGGTGGCAGCGCGAGCACGCCGGCGGTAGCGGCGCGGACGGGGGCAGCAAGGATGGCCCGGCCTGGGGCTATCTCGATCCCGCCTACCAGGTCGTGGGGGTGGAGCCGCCCGGGACCGGTCCGCCGGGCGTCGCGTCGCTCCTCGGCAACCGCCCGAATCCGTTCCCGGACCGGACCTCGGTATACTTCATGCTCTCGCGCCCGGGCCACGTCCGGCTCGACGTGTTCGACCTGCTGGGGCGGCGGGTGGCGTTCCGGGACTACGGCCTCCAGCCGGCCGGACTCTCGTACGTGATCTTCGATGCCGAGGGGCTCGCGAGCGGGCTCTACGGCTACCGACTCCGCGTCCTCGAAGACGGGGGTGGACCCGCGACCACAATGGCGGGGAGAATGCTCATCACGCGGTGAGGTCGGTGGCGGGGGGTGGGCCACGCGGGCCCGGCCTTCGCCGCCGCCGCGCGCCGCCCAGGGGCCCGAGTCCGGCATGACGGCACGTGGAAGCTGGAGGTGGGCGAGCGTCGCCGCCACGGCGACGCTCGCACTATCTCTAGGGATCGCGACAGCGCGAGCGGGTACGACCGGGAAGCTGACCGGGGTCGTGCGCGACGGGAAGAAGCAACCGCTCGCCGGGGCCAATGTGGCCTTGCCGGAGGCACGTCTGGGCACGGTCACGGACAACGACGGTCGCTACACCATCTTCAACGTTCCGGCCGGCACCTACACGCTGCGCGTCGGACTCATCGGCCACGCGACCACGGTGCTCACCGGGGTGTCGATCCCGGCCGACCGCACGACGGCGATGGACGCGACCCTCCAGGAGAGCGCGGTCCAGCTGCAGGAGGTGGTGGTCAGCGCGCGGCGCCCGGTGGTCGAGCTGGGACTCACCAGCAACGTCGCGACCGTGACGCGCGCCGAGATCGCCACGCTTCCGGTGCAGCAGCTCGACGACATCGTCAATCTCCAGGCCGGCGTCGTGGACGGGCACATCCGGGGTGGCCGGCGCGGCGAGGTGCAGTACCAGGTCGACGGGCTCACGGTGAACAACCCGTTCGACAATGCCGCCTCCGTCCGCCTCGACCGCTCCGTCCTCGAAGAGGTCCAGGTCATCAGCGGCACCTTCGACGCCGAGTACGGCCACGCCATGAGCGGCGTTGTCAACGCGGTCCTGCGGCGCGGGAGCGATCGTTTCGAGTGGTCGGGGGAGGTGTTCAACGGCGACTTCATCTATCCCGGCAGCTCCCGGCCGGCGAAGGACGAGTTCAACCCCGGGACGCTCCAGAACTACCAGCTCACCGCCAGCGGCCCCATCGGGCTCCCGCGGACGCTGTTCCTGGTCAGCGGACGCTACGGCGTCAAGAACGGCTATCTCGAGGGGCAGCGCCGCCTGGTCGACATCGACCGGTCCGATCCCGACACCGTGATCTACACGGGGGTGCGGCCCGAGTACCTGCCGGTCGGCTACACCCGCGAATGGCTCGGCCTCGCCAAACTCACCAACCGCTCGATCCCGAACGTCGAGCTGAGCTACCAGGCGATCCTCAACCGAATCGAGTCGCGGAACGAGAACTGGGACTTCCGGCTCAACGTGGACGGCCTGCCGAAACAGCGCACGCGCTCCGCGGTGCACGGCTTCGAGTGGACCCACACGCTGAGCCCGACCTCGTTCTATCGGCTGAACGTGAGGCAGAACTATTTCGACTACAAGGACATGCTCTACGACTCCGTCTTCGACCCCCGCTACGACCTGATCGGGCCGCCGTTCAAGGTGGAGGGCTTCGAGTACGACGCCGTCCTGGGCGGGGTCTCCGAGACGCGCTTCGTCCAGAACACCAACGCGGTCGTGTTCGCCGGCGCTCTGAACCACGTGCTCAAGGGCGACCATCAGATCAAGGCAGGGTTCGAGTGGCAGCCGGCCTGGGTGCGCTTCGGGGTCCCCGGGCACCTGGTCTGGACCGGCACCAAGTACGTCCGCCACTTCGACGAGCCAGCCGAGGGATTCCCGCCCCCGCGCCGGTACGCACCGGTGTTCGGGTCCATCTACGCCCAGGACGACATCGAGTGGAACGATCTTCGTTTCCGCGCCGGGCTGCGCTACGAGTACTTCAACCCGCGCACCTCGGTGCCGGGCGACCTCGCCAACCCGGCCAACACGATCGCCGGCGCCGCCTACGTGCCGCCGCGGGCGGCGTCCCGCAAGCTCACGATCTCGCCGCGGCTCGGCGTGTCCTACCCGGTGACCCCCAAGACCTCGCTGTTCTTCGCCTACGGTCACTTCTACCAGATGCCGCAGATCGGACAGATGTACGCCAACGCGGACTACTCGGTGCTCGGCACGCTCCAGGCCAGCTCCGAGAAGGACTACGGCGTGCTCGGGAATCCCGACGTGCGGCCGGAGAAGTCGATCCAGTACCAGTTCGGGTACAAGCAGGAGCTGCGCGACTGGCTCGGCCTGGACCTGACGCTCTTCTACAAGGACATCCGCGACCTGCTTGGCACCGAGATCCTCACGACCTACAACAACGCCGTGTACAAACGGCTGTCGAACATCGACTTCGGCAACGTCATCGGGCTCACCGTGGCGCTCGACCAGCGCGCGCTGGGGCTGGTGAGTACGGCGCTCGACTACACCTGGCAGGTCGCCGGCGGGAACTCCAGCGACCCCTACGAGACCGCGGCCCGCGTTGACGCCAAGGAGGACCCGCGCCCGCGGCAGGTGCCGCTCAACTGGGACCAGCGACACACGGTCAACCTCACCGTGACGCTGGCCCGGCCCGGTTCGTTCAACGCCAGCGGGGTGTTCCGCGCGGCGAGCGGGCAGCCGTACACCCCGGCAACCGAGACCGGCTTCGGCGGGTCGCTCGAAGCGAACTCGGGGCGCAAGCCGCTCTCGTTCCTGATGGATCTGCGGGGCGAGAAGCGGCTCCTCGCCGGGTGGAGCACGTTCGTGACCGTCTACAATTTGTTCGACACCCGGTTCTTCAACGGGGCGGTGTTCGCGAACTCGGGCAGTCCGTTCTACTCGCGCACCGACACCGCCGCGGACCGGAGGGATCTGGCCAACCCGACCCGCTACTACCCGCCGCGCCGGATCGAGCTCGGGATTCGCTGGGAGGGCCGCTCGTGATGCGCATGCGCCCTGCCCTCGCTTCGTTGGCCCTCGCCCTCGGGCTGGCCGTGCCGCCGGTTCCGGTGTCCGCCGACGTCCCGGTGCCGGTCCCGCCGGCACAGCGGGGACGGCTGGATGCCGAGCGCTCCGGGCTCCACGCCGCGGCCAACATCCGCACGGTGTTCTGGAACTTCGGCATGGTGGGGGACTACCCGGCTGATCCCGGGAACGTCGACCTGAGCACGTTCCATTCGGTCGAGGTGCCGCGCGGCACGGGGATGAACTACTCCGACGGCATCACGCCCTTCGTCCTGTCGAAGATCCGCACCCGGGACGGGCAGGACGTGTTCCTCATGGAGACGGGATTCCGCGAGCGCCAGCAGCTCAGCCCGCAGTTCAACCGCATCATGCGGTTCGAGCCGCGCCCGGGCTACTTCGAGCCCGACCCCAACATCAACCGGGCCCGATCCCCGGCGGTCAGCACCGATACGCTCACCTGGCCCCGGACCTGGCCCGACCGTCTCGACGACCCCGACGATCCCGGGTGGTCGCGAAGCTGGAACGGCTACTTCGGCAAGCGCGCCGCCGCGGACCAGGAGAGCTTTTTCGTCATGGACGACGAGTTCTACGACGCCTGGCTGTACTCGCCGGACGCCCGTGACAGCTCGCGTCACGGGCTCGGGCTGCGCGTCGAGGTCCGGGGATTCCAGTGGGCGAACCCCCAGGCGGGCAACGTCATCTTCTGGCACTACGACATCGCCAACGAGAGCACGACCGACTATCGGGACATCATCTTCGGGCTCTATATGGACTCGGGCGTGGGCGGGTCGGCGCTCTCGTGCGACGGCATCTTCGAGTCCGACGACGACAACGCGTTCTTCGACAAGTCCGCCCAGTTGAACCTGGTCTACACCTGGGACCGCTTCGGCCACGGCACCGATCGCAGCGGGAACTGCGGCCGCACCGGCTACCTCGGGTACGCCTATCTCGAGACCCCCGGGAACGCGACCGACGGCGTGGACAACGACGAGGACGGTTTCATCGACGAGCGGCGGGAAGGCGGGCCCGGCGTCCAGATCCTGGGCCAGGACGCGATCCGCGCGCATGTCCTGACCCACTACGACCTGGCCCTTTTCGAGGCCGCCTACGGCCCGCTCGCGGACCGGCCCCCGTACCGAATCGGGAGCTGGTGGACCGGTGACGAGGACATGGACTGGGTCCCGGAGTTCAACGACGTGGGTGCCGACGGCGTGGGCGGCACCAGCGACACCGGCGAGAGCGACGGCATCCCCAGCGAAGGGGAGCCCAACTTCGACCGCACCGACCTCAACGAGTCGGACCAGATCGGTCTCACCGGCTTCAAGATGAACCGGATCAAGGCGGGCTCGGGCAACCCGGACCCGACCACGGACGGCATCCTGTTCTACACCGACGCGAACAGCTGGCCCGAGCGGCTCTACACCAAGTTCACCGATCCCTACGAACCCGCGCGTTTCGATTCGGCGCTGGCGTCGAACTACAACATCGGGTTCCTGTTCGCCTCGGGCCCGTTCCCGCTGCGGGCGGGGCAACGCGAACGCTTCAGCCTCGCGCTCGCCTACGGCGCCGACCTCTCGGAGCTGCGCACCACGGTGGGCACGGTCCAGCAGATCTACGACGGCAACTACCAGTTCGCGGTGCCGCCACCCCGGCCCACGCTCACCGCCGAGGCCGGCGACGGCTTCGTGCGCCTGTCATGGGACGACGTGGCCGAGCGCGGCGTGGACCCTGTCACCGGGGCGTTCGACTTCGAGGGCTACAAGATCTACCGCTCGACCGAACCCGACTTCAACGATCCGGAGAAGATCACGACCGGCCGCGGCGGCGACATCGGGCTCCGCGAGCCCCTGGTCCAGTTTGACCTGGTGGACGGCCGGCGCGGCTACTCGCAGCGGGCGGTCGAAGGGGTGCAGTATTGGCTCGGGGACGACACCGGGATCACCCACACCTGGACCGACGAAACCGTCACGAACGGGCAGGAGTACTACTACGCGATCGTCGCCTACGACTACGGGGTGGAATCGCCGACCGTGACCCGGCAGGTCTTCCCGTCCCAGAACGCGGTCACGGTCATCCGGACGACCCGCGGCGGGACCATCCTGCCCAGCAACGTGGTCAACGTGCGGCCCAACCCGCGGGCGCTGGGATTCCGCGGCGCCACGGTGGACACCGATACCGCGGCCCACGTGCTGGGCGACGGGGTGGGCCGGGTGTCGGTCGACGTCGTCAACTCGAACCTGATCCCCGAGGGCCACCTGTTCAAGGTCGCCTTCTTCGCCTCGAGCCCCGAGAGCATCCACGCCACGCGCTACGTGCTATCGGACAGCACCTCGGGGGCGGTGTGCTTCGCCAACGGCCGGGACTTCGACTCCACCGGCACGGGTTCAATCGGATGCGGCCTGCTGCCCCTGGTCTCCGGGATCGACAGCGTGCGCGTCAACACGCAACTGACGGGCTTCCCGTCCGGGAGTCCGACCAACGCCAAGTTCAGGGTGTCCTACCAGCCGGTCCAGTCGATCAACCGGCGGCGGACCGGATTCCCCGACGACATCTCGATCGTCTTCGACGACGTGGTGCGGGACACGGGCCAGGCCGCGTTCCCGTTCCCACCCGCGCTCCCGGCCAAGTTCCGCGTGTTCGCCCACACCGACACCGGCGACGTCCAGCTCGACTTCATCTTCCGCGATGGACTGGTCAACGGCACCCAGCGCGACAGCACCCTCAGCCGTTCCGACGAACGGATCGACATCCTATGCCCGATCCCGAACGTGCGGGTCGACTCGCTCAACACCTGGCGCGTGCAGCTCGACCTGCCCGCCTCGGGCGTCCCGCTCCGGCCGCCGGGGGCCGGCGACGTTTACCACCTGCGGCTCGACAAGCCGCTGGGGGAGGGCGACGTCTTCACGTTCACCACCCGCGGCGCGCGGGTCGATCAGGGCGTCGCCCGCACCGCGTTCGCCACCGTGCCGTACGTGGTGCCGAATCCCTATGTCGAATCGGCGAGCTTCGAGCCCGCCCCCTTCAACGTCACCGGTCGCGGCGAGCGCCGCATGGAGTTCCGCGGGCTTCCCACGTCGTGCACCATCCGCATCTACACGGTGCGCGGTGACCTGGTCCAGACGCTGCGGCACGAGGCGTCGTTCGAGGGATTCGTGGCCTGGAACCTGCGCACCAAGGACAATCTCGAGGTGGCGCCGGGTCTGTACGTCTTCCATGTCGAGGCGCCGGGGATCGGCACCCACGTGGGCAAGTTCGCGATCATCAAATGAACGCTCGCGCGGTCGCAAGGGCCGCGAGGTTCCGGAGTCCCGGGGCTGCCGGCGGGGCGGCGATCGCGGTGCTGCTCGCGATCGCGCCGCCGGCCCCGGCCCAGACCAAGACCGGGACCACGCTGGGGCAGTTCCTGCTGATCGAGCCCAGCGCGCGCTTCACCGCGATCGGCAACGCGGGCGTGGCGGCTGGCGAGGGTATCGACGGGGTCTACTACAACCCCGCGGCGGCGGGCCGCGTCTCACGCCTCGAATTCCAGCTCACCCACATCAACTGGCTGGCCGGCATCCGGTACGACTACGTCGCCGCGGCGATCCCGTTCAAGACGTGGGGCACCGCATTCGCCACGGTATCCTCGCTCAACTCCGGCGAGATCGACGTGCGCACCGTCAGCCAGCCGCTCGGCACCGGGGAGCGCTACTCGGTCTCGAACGTCGCGCTCGGGCTCGGGTTCGCCCGCTCCATCAGCGAGCGGTTCAGCGCCGGGATCCAGGTGAAGTACTTCCAGGAGACCGTCTGGCACAGCTCGGCGGGGACGGTCACCTTCGACGTCGGCACGGTGTACCGGATCCGCCCGGACGGCCTCCACATCGGGTCCAGCATCTCGAACTTCGGGACCGGCGCGCGCTTCTCGGGACGCGACCTGCGAATCACCTACGACGATGATCCGACCCGCGCCGGCGACAACGGGGCACTCCCCGGAGAGCGCTTCGTGCAGGCCTACCCGGTTCCGGTGCTATTCCGCGTGGGCGTCGGGCTCCCCTGGCGGCCGGCCCCCGACTGGCGTGTCTGGACCTCGGTCGAGGCGAACCACCCCAACTCCAACCCCGAGAGCATGAGCGGCGGGGTCGAGGCGAGCTTCCGCGATCTGTTCGCGATCCGGGCCGGCTACCAGGGTTTGTTCAAGGTGGACTCCGAGGAGGGCCTCGCGCTCGGGACCGGAATCAAAGGCCGCCTCGAGGCGTTCGACTACCGGATCGACTACGCCTGGGCCGACTACGGACGGCTGGGGAACGTGCACCGACTGACACTCGCCATGCAGTACTAGGACTTCATGCCACCCTCATCGGGAGACCGTATCCATGCATAGACGCCTCGCGCCCATCCTGCTCCTCATCCTCGTGGTGTCCGGCCTGGGCGCACCGGCGGCCCGGGCCGCGACCGTCGAGACCACCGACGCGATCCTGGACAGCCTCCAGTACGGCGCGTTCCGCTACGCGTGGGACGAGTCGAATCCCACGAATGGCCTGATCCGCGACCGCAGCCAGCCCGGGTCGCCCTGCAGCATCGCGGCGCAGGGATTCGGCTTCTCCGCGATCTGCATCGGCGTGGATCACGGGTGGGTGTCGCGGGCCGCCGCGGCGGCGAGGGTGCTCACCGCGCTCCAGACCTTCTGGAACACGCCGCAGGGCCTGGCGGTGGGCGGCGTGAGCGGCTACAAGGGACTGTTCTTCCACTTCCTCGACATGAACACGGCGACCAGGGTCTGGAGCAGCGAGCTGTCGACCATTGACACCGCGCTGCTGCTGGCGGGGATCCTCGACGCGAAGCAGTTCTTCGACGGCCCTGCCGCCGACGAAGTCCAGATCCGCGCCCTCGCCGACGCAATCTACCAGCGCGTGGATTGGACGTTCGTGCAGACCTGCAATCCGCCGTGCTGCACCGCAATCTGGATGGGCTGGAAGCCCGAGTCCGGGTTCTCGACCTTCGGCGCGTGGTTCGGATACAACGAGGCGATGATCCTCTACCTGCTGGCGATCGGGTCCCCGACCCATCCGATCGTGGGCTGCTCGTGGTCGACCTGGACCGCCGGGTACGACTGGGAGACGCACTACGGATACTCCTACGTGCGCTTCGCGCCGCTCTTCGGCCATCAGTACACCCACTGCTGGGTCGACTTCCGGTCCTGGAACGACACGTACATGACCGCGCACGGCCTCACCTACTTCGAGAACTCGCGCCGCGCCACCTACGCCCAGCGCGCTTACTGCATCGCGAATCCCGGAGGGTTCACGGGATACGGCGCCGACCTCTGGGGGCTCACGGCCTCGGACGATCCGCCGCCCGCGCCGCTGTACGTGGCACACGGGGCCCCGCCGGCGGAGAACGACAACGGCACCATCACGCCCACCGCCGCAATCAGCTCGATCCCGTTCGCGCCCGAGATCGTGATCCCCGTCATCGAGAACCTGTGGAACACCTACAAGGGCGTGCTGTGGGGGCCCTACGGCTTCCGCGACGCGTTCAATCTGACGTCGAATCCCGACTGGTACGGCGCGGACGTGCTCGGGATCGACCAGGGGCCGATCGCCATCATGATCGAGAACTATCGGACCTCCCGGGTCTGGAACCGGTTCATGCGGAACCCGGAGGTGGTGGCCGGCCTCCAGGGGGCCGGGTTCACCGCGATCGTCGGCGTCGAGGAGCCGCGACCCGGTCCGCTCCGGGGCGGCTTGGAGGTGGCGCCGAACCCCATGCTCTCCCATGCCACGATCCGCTTCCAGCTCGTCCAGGCGGGGCACGTGCGTCTGGTGGTCTACGACGTGAGCGGCCGGGAGATCGCGCGGCTCGTGGACGGAGAGCGGGACGCCGGGGTCCACGATATCCGTCTCGACGGGGCCGATCTCCCGAGCGGGGTCTATCGCTGCCGTCTGGACGCCGGCGGGACCACCCTCGAGCGGATCGTCGTCCGGTTGCGCTGATGGTCCGGCATCGCGGCCCGCGGGAGGCGATCTCGGCGCCCCCCGCGACCCTCGCTTCGCACCGCTCAGCCCCCGGAAGCCCCCGCGGGCGGCTGCTCGGCAACGGCCGCTATCGCGCGCTCGTCACCGAGTCCGGCACCGGCGGTGCGTGGCTGGACGGGCAGGCGCTCACCCTCTGGCGCGGCGACCCGGTCGAGGATGCCGACGGCTGGTTCCTCTACCTGCGCGATCTGGCGGACGGGACCTTCTGGTCGCTCGCGGACCGCCCGGTGCCGGGCGCGCCAGGGGCGCACGACGGCGAGCACGGTCCCGGCTGGCTGGCGATCGGGCGGCGCCAGTCGGGGATCGCGAGCCGCATGGAGGTGTGGGTGGACGCGGAGCGTGCGGCGGAATGCCGGCGGGTCACGCTCCAGAACCTCACCGACCGCCCGCGCACGATCGAGCTGACCAGCTATCTGGAGGTCGTGCTCCTGGACGCCCGCCATCACGCGTCGCACCCCGCGTTCTCGAAGCTGTTCGTCCAGACCGCCTGGCTCCCCGACCGCGAGCTGCTGCTGGCGTGGCGGCGGCCGCGCGATCCCGGCCAGCGGCACCCGTGGCTCGCGCACGCGGCGCGCGCCCGGGGCGCCCTCGGC
>NZ_JBOHGC010000408.1:0-10467 GCF_050699995.1 Actinokineospora sp.
ACCGCGGCCCACACGAAGCCTTCGTGCACGTCACCCTGGGAGGTCGCGCCGTCGCCGAAGAAGACCATGGTGGCTTCGCCGTCGTCGTCACCGACCTTGCCCTCGAACCGCTGCCCCATCGCGTAACCGGCGGCGTTGAGCACCTGGTTGCCGATGACGATGCAGTACGGGTGGAAGCGCGTGGCGTTCGAGTCCCAGCTCCCGTTGTCGGTGCCGCGGAATATGCCCAGCAGCTCCTTGGGGTGAATGCCCTTGGTCCACGCGATGCCGTGCTCGCGGTAGCTCGGGAACGCCATGTCGGTCGGGCGCATCGCGCGGCCCGCGCCGATCTGGGCGGCTTCCTGGCCGAGCAGCGGAACCCAGATGCCGAGCTGGCCCTGGCGCTGCAGTGCGTTGGCCTCACGGTCGGCGCGGCGGACAAGGACCATGTCGCGGTACAGCCCGCGCAGGTCCTCGGCGGTCACGTCCGCGACGTAGCGGTCGAACTCGGGGTTCTCGACCCGTTCGCCTTCCGGGGTCAGGAGCTGGACCAGCTCCGGACCGCCTTCGCTTGTCGCTCGCAAACCCGCGATCACCTGCTCTGCTGTGGGTGCGGCAGCGGTGGCGGCTGGACCTTCCCGGGGCTCCGGGTGCGTCCACGTTTCTGGGGACGACATGCGCGTTCTCCTCGTGTCTGGGCCGCACAACTCGCTTGTGGCGACGGCATGCAGCCGCGCCGCCGGTCACCCCTGCCACCCGGATTGGGTGGGTGGTCACCGTCGGCGCTGACGGTTCTCTCCCACATCCTGACACGAAGCTACCCGGATTGGTGAAGGGCGTATGCCCATCGCGAGTCGATCACGAGCCGCTGAGCTGGGAAAACACTTGGAACCCCGACGTTAGGGGATCAAAGCGGAGCGCGGTCGGAGCAGTTCAGCGCGCTCGTGTGGACACTCCGTGCCCGCCACGCGCACCCGCAGTGACCTGCGTCACTCGAACAGGGGGAGTCGCTCGATGTCGCCCTTCGCGAAGGCCGCGATGACGGTGCCCGCGGCGGCGCTGGTGGACACGATCCGAACGGTGTCGCCGACGACGTCGACGCCCGGCTTGGGGACGACCCGGGACCAAGGCGTGCCCGAGGAGGTCTTCGCGTTCTTGAGGGTGGCCTCGATCTGGATCTTCATCTCGGCCGCGTCCTCGGGCGAGTGCGCCTTGAGGCAGATGAGGTCGGTCGTCGCGTCCTTGCCGTCGATCCGCACCCCGGCGGAGGCGATCGGCCCGATGGCCGCGGCCGCGACGTCGCCCAGGCAGTTCGCGTGGGCGGCCATGGTCTTGTCCTCGGCCAGACTGCCCGCCCCTTGGGCGAACCAGTCGAGCTGAGGAGCGGCCGACGAGTAGAGCAACTCGGAACCGGTCGCGCGCACAGCGGAGAAGGCCTCCGGCTTGGCGGCCTTGTTCGCGATCTTCTCGTCGACGGCGGCGCTGTCGAACGTCCCGCGTAAACGCCCGGCGGCGGCCGGAGCCTTGCCCGCGGTGACGGCCTCCTCGAACGCGGCGAGGTCGAGCGCAAGGAGGTCCTTGAGCTTCTTGGGGGACTCGGTGATCTGCGAACTGCCGACCATGCCGAAGTTCTTGGTGTCCTTGAGCTGCTTGATCTTGGTGAGGTCGGCGTACTCGAACCGCTCACGGGTGCTGTCGTTCGCCCGGACACCGGCGAGCGCGCTGACGAGACCAGTCAGTCTGGGGGCGGCGGAACTCGGGGAAGCGTTGGGGGCGGCGGGTTTCTCGCCGCAGGCGGTGAGGGCGAGACAGGCGATGGCAAGGAAACCCACGGAGCGCTTCATGCGCGGCAGGGTAGCGGGTGAGGCCGTGACCGTGTGCGGGAACTTTCACGGCCACGGCGTCACTGGCGAGAGTGCACGACCCCAGCTGAAAGAGACCTCAGCGCGCGATGCCACGAATCGGCGGGCACCTGCAGCTGCCCGGCATCGGGAGCCTTGGAATCCCGCAAGTGAACGGCTGCCGCGTAGGCGACCTCGACACACTCGGCTTCGTCAGTGCTGAAGCTTGATTTCCGCCACCGCATGTCTCAACCCCGGTCGTGGTCGGCTGCCATGAGTGCCATGAAATCCACCGAATCGGCAGGTCCCAAAGCGATCTTCGGCAGCTTAGCAACGAGTTTCTGAAACCGGCCAGTGTCGATGGGCTTGTGTTTCCGGGTGCAGCCAGGGGCAGTATGGCCAGGTCGTGTGCGCAGACCCGTTCGACAGTCCGAACACCGTGCGGGCCGACGCGCCCGGCGGGTCCGCCACGGTGTCGCTCACCCCGCCGAGGGACTGGGGTCACGCGCGGCTGCTCGTCCGGTCCATGGACGCGGCGGGCAACCACTCGACGCCGGTGTACTACGAAATCGTCATCTCCTCCGGCGAGCCGCTGATCACCCTGGTCGGCGAGCAGCCGAAGTGGGGCGAACAGGTCACTCTGCGCTTCGCCGCGGCACGCGGAGTCTCCGACACGGTCGACTTCGAATACCGCGTGGATGACGGCGACCCGCGGGTGGTCGCCGCCGGGCCGGATGGCACCGCGACCATCACCTTCACGGTCGACAACGTGTACGGGCACCCCGTCACCGTGCGCAGCAGGAGCGCGAGCGGCTGGGTCTCGCCGCGTGGCACCAGTACCCGGAACTGCGGCCCACCGTCGCGTCGGAGGTCTACCCCGGCGGCGACCAGCCCACCGGTGGAGTCGGAGTCGAGGGGACGTTCACCTTCACGCCCGTCCCGGGGCCCGCCGAGATCACCGGCTTCTCGTACGCCTTCGCCTTGGACCAGGAGCTGACCTTCGTCCCGCTGGGCCCGGACGGCACGGTGACGATCACTTGGACGCCGCAGGCCAGCGGGTTTTACGACCTGGAGGTCTACTCGGTCCTGGCCGATGGCACGGTTGAGTACTGGAACGGCCGCCACTACGAGTTCAAGGTCGCGTAAGCGGTTCACGGCCCGGTGCTGCCTGATGGCAGTATCGGGTCGTGGACACGACAGCAGCGGCGCAGACCGTCCGGACCCTGTGGGACGCGGAGATCCTGCCCAGCCTCCAGGACTTCATCGCCATTCCCGCCCTCTCCCCGTCCTTCGATGACGCCTGGGTGGCCAACGGCAACCTCGACGCCGCCGTCGAGCACCTGCGGGCCTGGATCGCGAAACGCAACATCCCCGGCGCGACCATCGAGGTGTTGCGGCTGCCGGAGCGCACGCCGCTGCTTTTCGTCGACATTCCGGCGACCGACGGGGTCGACAAGGGCACGGTGCTGCTCTACGGCCACCTCGACAAGCAGCCGCCCGTCGGAGGCTGGTCCGAGGGGCTCGGCCCGTGGACCCCGGTTCTGCGCGACGGCAAGCTCTACGGCCGCGGCGCCTCCGACGACGGCTACGCGGGCTACGCGGCCACCGCCGCCATCGAGGCCGTGCGCGCGTCCGGCGGTTCGCACAGCCGGTGCGTCCTGCTGCTGGAGACCAGCGAGGAATCCGGCAGCCCCGACCTGCCCGCGTACCTCGAACACCTCGACGACCGCCTCGGCGCCGTCTCGCTCGTCGTCTGCCTCGACTCCGGTGGCATGGACTACGACCGCCTCTGGCTGACCACCTCCCTGCGCGGCCTCGCGTCGGTGACCGCGACCGTGCGGGTGCTGATCGTCGGCCAGCACTCTGGGACGGTCAGCGGGGTCGTGACCAGCTCGTTCCGAGTCCTGCGGCAGTTGCTCGACCGGATCGAGGACTCGGCGACCGGCGAGATCAAGCTGTCGGAAATGAACGTCGAGATCCCCGAAGACCGGCTCGCCGAGCTGCGCGCGACCGTGGAGTCCGCACCCGGTTCGGTCCTCGCCGCGATCCCCTTCGCCCCCGGCGTGCGCCCGGTGACCGACGACGAGGTCGAGCTGTTCCTCAACAGCAGCTGGCGTCCGACCCTGTCGATCATCGGCGCGTCCGGGATGCCAGAGCCCGCCGACGCGGGCAACGTGCTGCGGCCGTTCACCACCCTCACCTTGAGCTTCCGCCTGCCGCCGACGGCCGACGCCGATGCCTCTCTCGAAGCGGTACGCAAGATCCTGACCACCGACGTCCCGGACGGCGCCCAGGTCGAACTCACCCGGCTGGAAGCGGCAGCCGGCTGGAACGCGCCCGCACTGGCCCCGTGGCTGCGGTCCTCTTTGGACAGTGTGAGCGACACCGTGTTCGGAAACCCTTGGCGCACCATGGGAATGGGTGGCTCAATCCCGTTCATGGGCCTGCTCGCCGAGCGTTACCCGGACGCCCAGTTCGTCATCACCGGCGCGGTCGGCCCGGACAGCAACATCCACGTCCCCGACGAGTCCCTCGAGGTCGCCCACGCCGTCCGCGTCACGGAGGCCATCGTGCACATCCTCGACGCGCACGCCAGGAGCTGATGGCTAAACTAAACGAGACCGCGGCTGAGCCGGTCCGCGCGCCGAGTCGTCTCCGGGAGGCGGAACTTCGGCGTGAGGGTGAGGACCAGCTCGGTCGCGGTCTCGATATCGATCTTGTGGCCGACCGACACGAACACCGGCTTCACGCCCTCGCGCGTGCGCCACGCCCTGGCCGTCGCACACCAGCACGTCCGGGATCACCGACAGCTTCTCCAGCGCGGGCAGTAGCAGCGGCAGCTCGCGGAAGGCGAAAAGGCCTGGGACGTAAGGGAAATCGACCACTCCCTCGGCCACGGCCTGGTTGACGACCTCCAGTGTCGCCAGGTCGAGCACGCACACTGCCGCGGTCCCGCGGTCGGTGTAGTGGACATCCAGGCCCGCCGCCGTCTTCGGGGTGAATCCATCCGGAGCTCGGTGTGAAACGCAGTCCTGCAACCGCAGCTGCTCGGCAGGCGTCGCTGCTGTCCACCAAACGCACCGAAACGGTCTCGATGGTCGGAGTCGAGAACAAGGACACGAGCAGGCCATGCCAGGTCGCGCGCGTCTCGATCGAGTAGACCCGCGCGACGCGATCCAGCGGAACGTGCGCGACCCAGCAGCGATGCGCCTCGGCCCACTCGTAGCGGCTCGGGTCCGGGTTGTCCGGTCGGTTCTCGCGCAACACCACGTGGCGGGAACCGTGCGGATACAAAGCAGGGCGCGTCACGCCGTCGATCACCGCGTAGGTGCCCGACCGGAAAGCCGGGCTCACACGCGGCGCACCCGGCCCGCCACCAACTCGCTGTAGGCGAGCTTGCCCAGCAGCAGTTCGCATGCCGCGGACTCGGACGGGAGTCGGACCAGGTGGTTCTTCTGCCCGCGCTCCAACCAGTACACCTCCCACACACCTTCGGCGTCGGGCAGGATGCTCCAACACTGCTCGTCACGAGCACCCAACGCGACGACCTGGGGTTCGATACCGAGCGCGTCCAGCGCGGTGCCGAGGGCTTGCAGGTTCACAGCGGGATCTCCCTGAGGTATCCGGCGTTGATCAAATCGACCACGGAGTGCGGCAGCACATACTGCGTGCCGCCACCGGGCTGGCCCATGGCCGGGGCGATGGGACCCTCCCACACCGGCAGCGGGCGCACCACTTCGTACTGGTGATAGCCATTGTTGAGGTTGTCCGGCGGCAGTCCGCGCTGCGGATACGGCGTGTCGGCAGGTGACACGAAGTCGCCGCGCGCGCTGCCGAACCGGTCGATCGTCTGGCCGGGCTGCAGGACACCCGGCGTCCGGGACTCCGGAGTGTTGAAGCCTTGGGGATGTGCCTCCCCATCGGGCCATTCCAACATCCGGTTGCCATAGCGCCCGGTATCGCCGCTCGGCCAGTACTGCTGGTTCCAATCCGCCTCGCCCAGCCCGGCGTGCGGGTCGTAACTCGGGGACACGAGGTCGCGCACCGCGGGGTGGTCAGCCGGAACGCCGTTGGTGTTGATGATGGAGTCTCGATTCGGATTCGCCCTGGCCTGATTGATCAGGTCGTCGTCGATCAGGTTCGCGTGGGGGTGCTGCAACTGGCTGGTCGGGATCGTTCGACCGGCCGCGTCGTAGTCGCGGGGGCTGATCGGTGGCGTCGGGTCGACATCGGGCGGCGGGGTGTGTGCTGTGGTCGGCGCGTCCGCGGCCCCGCTGGGCGTGGTGGTTCCCGACGGTGTGGTGGGTGTGGCGCTCGACGGTGTGGTCGGCGTGGCCGAGCCGGAAGGTGTCGTCGTGGCGCTGGGCATCGACGGGGTCGCGCTGGACGGCGTCGTCGGGGTGGCCGATCCGGATGGCGTGGTCGTCGGGGTCGCGGACCCGACAGTGCCGGGCGCGTTCGGGGACGCGGAGCCGCCCGAGGGGCGCAGCTTCTGCAGGCCGCGCTTGATCGCCTCCCAGATCTCGCCGAGCTTGGCCATGATCGGACGCAGCTTCTCCACCGAGCGGGTCAGCTTGGTGATGATGTCGGTGATCCGGCCGACCCACTTCGACACCAGCGCCGCCACCGACGCGGCGACGTGCGGCGTGGCCAGACCCAGCGTGAGGCCGAGTTCGGCGAGCCACTGCGGGAGTCGGATGAGCAGCGTCGAGATGCACTCGGCCACCAGGTCGCGCACGATGCCGCGGACCACGCCGACCAGCACGCCGACGACCTCGACGACCGTGCCGATCGTCTCCGCGCCCGTGCCCGCGGCGGTGATGTGCTCACCCTGTTGACCAGCGTTGTTCCGATAGGCGTCGGCCGCCGGGCCCGCCCAGCCCGCGGTGCCGTTGGTGACCTCGGTCCGGTAATCCGCCGCGACCCCCGCGACGGCCTGCGACACGTTCTTCCACGTCTGCGCGTAGGCGGCGATCTGGTCGGCGTCCCCGGCCAGCCAGTTCAGCGCGTCGCGCAGCGGGGCGACGTGCTCGATCACCCAGGACACCGCGTACTGGCCGAGGGTGCCGATCGGGTCGAGCACCAGCGACAGCACTTCGAGGCCGCCGCCGAGCGCGCCGAGGCCGCCCTCGACCCACGAGCCGCTCTGCACGCCGTTGTAGATGTCCACCGCCGACTCGGCGATGCCGATACCGGTGACGGCGGTGGTGGAGTCCTTGCGTTCGGCGATCAGCGGGTTGGTCATCGCGCACCGCCCGCGAAGGGCTGCGTGTTGGCCTGCTCCACGTTGTCGTAGGACGTCGTGTTGTCGCGGATGCCCTGCGCGGTGTCGGTCACCGACTCGGCCGCCTGCCGGATCGCCTCCACCCCCGGAGCGCTGACCGAGTGCACGATCGGCACGAAGAACTGGCAGATCACGCCATAGGCGTCGGTGCCCATGTGCACCTGGCTCGCCGCCTGCAGCGCCTGGTCCAGGCGGTCCTGCAGGGCGTCGAGCCTGCCCGCGTGGCCGGCTAACTCACCGGTCAGGACGTCATATCCGTTCGGCACCGGGGGGGACTCCTTCGATCAGGTCAGGATGGGAGGTCCGCCCCAGTCCTCGTCGTCATCGTCTTGCGGCGGGCGCGGACGCGACCGGCGGGTCGGCGGCCGGTCGTCTTCCGGGACGTCGCCGAGCTGCATCTCCTCGACAACGCTTCCGGTCGGACGCTCCGGTTCGGGCTCCGGTTCCGGGAATCTCTGCCGATATGAATCGACCACGGTCGCCACGGTCTGCTGATCGTCACCGACGGTTCGGGTCATGACTTCCGCGACGTGGTCGGTGATCCGCGACTGGGCGCGGCGCATCGTCGTCAGGACCATGGTCGAGAGCTCAGCGCCCGCAAGGTCGCGGTGCTTGTCGCTGATCACGAGATCGGTCACCGCGCCGGTCGCGTCGACCGTCACCCGGACGACGTCGTCGCGCGAGGACTCGGTCACCGACACGCGGGCGACCTCGGCCTGCATCTCCTGGTAGCGCTGGGCTTTCTCCTCGACCGCGGCCGCCCACCGACGCATCTCCTGCTCGGTCTGGTAGCCGTCCCCACCGAAGTTCGGCTGGTTCACAAGGACCTCCCGAGAACGTTCCGGCGATCATGCCGGGCAGGTAACGGGTGCGGGCGGCCCACCACGACCCGAGTGAGTCTTGGGCTGTCGGGTTTCAACTCTGTCTCCTGGTTTTGTCGGTGGTGGTCGTTAGGTTGATCGGTATGTCCAGGTTCCGCCTCCAGCCGACGCCTGCTCAGGAGCGCGTGTTGGAGGAGCACTGTGGACATTTGCCGGTCCTGCGGGCTTGCCTGCAACGCTGATGTGAACGCGGCACTGAACATTCGATTCGCGGCAGGGCATGCCGTGGCTGCACGGGGAGGCGCGCCGTTGGGTGAGCCGGTGAACCGTGAACCTCAACGCGAGCTCCTCCTTGTGTGATAGTCCGCTGTTGGAATCCCTAGCCTTCACGGCGGGGAGGATGTCAACGTTTCCCCTCTCGGTCACCAGGCCGGATACCGCACCTGCCACTCGGGGTCCGCTAGCGAGTTGTGCGTGCTGAACTCGATCAGCGCGTCCCTACCCAGACGTTCGATGACGTCCCGAAGTTCCAACTCGGCCAGCCAGTCCGCCGGAATCGCCCCGACGCCGTGCTCCGCGCCGAGGAGGTTGCCGCAGATGGACCCGGTCGAGTCGCTGTCGCCGGAGTGGTTGACCGCCAGCAGGAGACCGTCGGCAAGGTCGTCGGCGGCCAGCGCGGCGCACACGCCGATCGCCAGTGCCTCCTCACCGACCCAGCCGCCGCCGAGGCCCGCGAGCGCCTCCGGTGAGGGCCTGCCGCGCTCGGCCAATGCGACAGCGCCGTCAAGCGCCGCCACCGTCTCCGCGGAGTCCTCCCAGGTGACCAGCTCGGCGCGGACGTCGGCGATCGCGTCGGGCAGGTCGGCATCGTCGAGCAGGCGGTGGACCAGGAACGCGAGCGCGCCCGCGGCCAGGTAACCACTGGGGTGGCCGTGGGTGAGCGCGCCCGCCTGCGCGGCGATGACGAACCCGTCGAGCGGGTCTTCCGACCACAGCGCGCATGGCGCGGCGCGCATGACCGCGCCGCAGCCTTTGGAGTCGTTGAGTCGGTGCGACAGCGTCCCGCGTTCCGCGCCCGCCGCGTACCCCTCCAGGGCGTGCAACACCGTGGAGCCGGGTGCGCGGCGGTGGAAGAGGTCGCGCTCGCCGATGAGCCAGCCATCCGGCTCGGCTTGCATCGCGTAGGACCCGGCCGCTTTGTGCCACGGCACGCCCTGGGTGTGCAGCCACCGCTGGTAGGCGTGCTGCAACACCGACGACGGGTGCTGCTCGAAGTACAGCAGCCGCTTCGCGATGTGGCCGCGGATCATCGCTTCGAGGGTGAACAGCGTCATCTGTGTGTCGTCGGTGATCTTCCCCCGCCCGCCGTACGCGTCGGCGTACCCCGTCGTGCCGTCCGGCCCGAACCGAGCCCGGATATCTCCGATGGAGAGGAACTCCACCGGCCCACCGAGCGCGTCGCCCACCGCGCCCGCGAGCAGGCAGCCGAGCCACTGATCGACCGGAATCACCCGGTCGTACGGGAAATCACCGTCCACGGCGTCAGAGGTTAGTTGAGCGGTTCGCGTCGGGGACGCATGGTCAGTTGATCGATTCCCGCAGTTCGCGCATCCGCGTGGCGATGAGCTGCGGAGTGCCGGGCACCGCGGTGACCGAGCTTTCACCGCGGCTGGTCTTGTAGACCGCCCACCGGCCCTGCTGAACGTCGATCGCGGTGATCCAGTCCGCGGCCCGCAAACGTTTTCCGCGCTGGTCACGCTTGGCGGTGTAAAGCTTCGCGCCGCTGAGCCGGGGCTGCTTCATCAGCTCCTGGAGCCTGCGCGCCTGCGGCGGAACCGCGGGACGGGCGAACCCATCCGACTTGGGCGCGTCGAGGTCCGACAGCCGCACCGAGATCGACTCACCACGCGCGGCGGGCACGTTCGGCAACCGGAACAGGAACGCGTCGAGCAGCCTGGTGGGCTCGACCCGCTCGAAGGTGATGGTGTGCTCCACCCGCTCGGCCAGCACCGCCTGCCTTCCCGCCGCGGCGGTGATCACCGAGTACGGCCCTTCGGCGTCGTGGAAGTAGCCGAAGTACTCCACAGCCGCGCGCTGGATCACCGAGAGCAAGTCCAGGAAGGCCGGGTCCACCCCACGCGGCCCGTTGATCCCGGCCGCGTCCAACTCCCGCCGCAAGCGCGCGTCGGTCTCCTGCTGAAACCGCGGCGAGTGGTACCGCGCCCCGCCCGCGAAGATCACGTGCGGCTCGCCGAGGTTCGCCTTCTCCAGCAGCCGGAACAGGGTCGTGACGGAAAGCTCCACCTTCACCGCTAGCCCCCGATGACCGGGGGCGCGGTGATCTGGTCGGTACCGAAGATCGCCTCAGGGTCGTCTTCCTGCAGGAAGGACGCGCGGGTGTGCTCCTCGTCCTCACCACCCTGCCCGCGACCGCCACCACCCATGCCGCCGCCCATGCCCGCGCCGCCGCCACGGCCACCCGCACTGGCCGCGCCACCACGGCCACCCGGCCCGTGGTCGCCACCGGCGCCGAGCGCACCTG
>NZ_JBOHGC010000409.1:0-2213 GCF_050699995.1 Actinokineospora sp.
GCTCGACCCAGCGGCGGGCCTCGCGGGGGTGGACCCGCACCAACGCGGTGAGGAGCTTGGGCAGGGATCCGTATCCGGCGAGTCGGTGGATGTCGTCGCGGTCCAACTCGCCCACCACATCGAGCACCCTCGCCATCGCCGCACGGGCCTCACCCACGGCGGTGACGAGCTCAGCGGTCAGCGCGGGTCCACGCGAGGCCCAGAACCTGTCCGGGTCGTTGTGATGGATCTCCAGCTCCGCCATGCCACCGAGTCTCCCCGCGACCACCGACAATCCCGGCCCGGTTCCCGACCTCGACGACTCGTGTCACACGATGGTGTCAACAACGCGGAATGGCTTGCGGTGAAACAGATTCCGGGTACGCACACCGCGCCCGATCAGTTCCCTGTCGAGTGTCAAGATCACCTGCTTCACCCCTCTGAAACCTGCCAATTACAAGCTATTCCCATGTGGAGGTGCGAACAGGTCGACGAGTGCGCGGCGGTCGGGCTTTCCCGGCCCGATCAGCGGAAGCTCCATCAATATCAGGAACTCTTTGGGGGCCGCGGCTGGGCCGAGAGCTGAGCGGACCGCCGCGCGCAGGTCGTCCTTGTCGACCGCGCCCGCCAGTACCAGCACCGCCGCGACCCGCTGTCCCCATTCGTCGTCGGGCACTCCCACGACACAGGCCTCTCGGACATTCGCCTGCGCGGTAAGGATGATCTCGACAGCGGCGGCGGCGACCTTGACGCCGCCGGTGTTGATCACGTCGTCGACCCGGCCCAGGATCTGAAGCGTGCCGTCGCGGAACTCGCCTGCGTCCGATGTGTGGAACCATCCATCCAAAAAGGACTCCTTGGTGGCGGCGGGGTCCAACCGGTAGCCGTGGGCGAGCATCGGGCCGCGCAACTCGATCAGGCCGTCGTCGATCCGCACGTCCACGCCGTCGAGTGGGACTCCGTCGTAGACACAGCCCCCCGCCGTCTCCGACATCCCGTAGGTGGTGCGAACCCGGACACCGGCGTCGAGCGCGCGTAGCAGCGTGCGCGAGGACACGGCGGCGCCGCCGACCAGGACGGCGTCGAAGGCCCGCAGCGCGCCCAGCGCGTCACCGCCGTCCTCGACGATCCTGGTCAGCTGCGTCGGGACCAGCGCGGTGTACACCGGGCCGAGGGAGCCGAGCGCGTCCGACGCCGACTCGGTGAATGCCTTGGGGCGAAAAGCTGTCCGCGGCATCAGCACCGGGTCGGTGCCCGCCACGATCGACCGCACCAGCACCTGCACCCCGGCGATGTGGTGCGCGGGCATCGCGAGCAGCCAGGTCCCCGGCCCGCCAAGGCGCGCGTGGGTCGCGTCCGCCGAAGCCCGCAGCGCCGCCGCCGACAGCAACACGCCTTTGGGTGTCCCCGTCGAGCCGGAGGTGCGCACGACCAGTGCCGTGTCGGGTTCCAGCGGTTCGCCCGGCGCCATGTCCTCACCGGACTGTCCCTTGGCGACCGGAAGCACGGGGGGCCCCGAGCCGTCCAGCGCTGCCCGCAGCGCCTTCATGAACTCGGATGTGTCCGGATCGAGAACTCGCAGGTCGTGCATATACACAGTTTCCACCACTAGCCTCTGGCGATGACCAAAACCTGGGGGCGACAGGTGAACGAGCCGCTGCGCGATGCCTATCTCACGAGGCTCGGCTTACGCACCCCGCCGCCCGCGACCCTGGACACACTCGTCGAGTTGCATCGCCTCCAGGTCGAGAGAATCCCTTACGAGACCGTGTGGATCGCCCTCGGCGAGCAGCGAACGGTCGATCCGCTGGACTCCCTGCGCTACCTCCTGCGCGGCCGCGGCGGCTACTGCTACCACCTCAACGGCGCCTTCAGCACACTGCTGGACTGGCTCGGCTACGACGTCCACTGGCGGGTCGGCGGCGTCCAGGGCGGCGTGGGTGACGCGCCCGGCGCCAGCGCGAACCACCTGGTGATCGAGGTCCACGGCCTCGACGGCGGCCCCTGGATGGTCGACGCCGGCCTGGGCGACGGCCTGCACGAGCCGATCCCGCTGACCGAAGGCGTGTACGAGCAGGCCCCGTACACCTTCGCGCTACGGCCATCCGAGGTCGTCCCCGGCGGCTGGCGCCTCGACCACGATGGGCGGGGGTCGTTTCTCGGCATGGACTTCGCGCCCGCGGAGGCGAAGGTCGAAGACTTCCTCGCCAAGCACGACCACCTGTGCACATCCC
>NZ_JBOHGC010000410.1:0-3607 GCF_050699995.1 Actinokineospora sp.
ACCGTGCAGCAGCAGCGGCGGGGCCGTCGCCGCCACCGCCAGCTCCGCTTCGAGCCGCGCGACCCGCTCCGGCTGATCCGGCCACAGGCAGGCGCGCAACCATCGGGCGTCATCCGCGTCGGTCACGTCGACCGGATCGGGGTCGACGCCGACCCGGGCGACGACCTCGGGCATCGCCCGCGTCGGGACGGTCCGGTCGCCCACGATCGAAGCCGACAGCCGCACGGGAGAGGACGGGTCGCCCAGCGATCGGCCGTTGTTGTAGGTGATGGCGACGCGGTCGACGATGAGGTTGAGGCCTGCCGAGCAGCCCATGTCGATCAGCCCGACCGCGTTCGCGCCCACCCGGTGTGCCGCCTCGGCGATGGCCGGATACAGCACGGTGCCGCGTCCGGTCTCGTTCGTCAGCGGCTGCCTGCGCACGGCGGTGGCCACGACGGAGTCGGTCATGTGCAGCAGGGTGTCGATCACCGCGTGGGCGGCGGCGTCGCTGTCCGCGGCGGCGTAGGCGGCGGCGAGCGCCGGGGCGCGACCGGCGAGCACGAGATCGTGCAGCGAGGCGAGGATCACGGCGGGGTTCCGCTTGCGCGCGGGCGCCGTCTCGATCGCGCGTAGCGCTTCCTCGGACTCGCTCAGGGCGACGGCGACCCGTTCGTACAGCGGCGATGTCCCGGCGGCCTCGACCTCACCGAAGTGCCGGTACACCTGGGCGAGTGTGCGGGCCTTACCCATGTGCGGAGATTCGTGCGTGCCGTCGCATCCAGGCGGCTTCAGCGGCGGTTCCGCAGTGCGATGAGGCCGACCACGATGGCCGCGACGCAGGCGCCGATGGATCCGATGGTCAGCCACAGTTCCTCGGTGGCCGACGGGTTCTCGATGGCGAAGGTGAACACGTGCCTGAGTGTGCCACCTACACTCGGCCCCGATGCGCATCACCGCCTTCCGGTCCCGCCTCGCCGAGGAATTCGGCGCCCAGCGGGCCGACACCATTGCCCACGACCACGTCTTCAGCGTGCTCGGCGGCCGCACGGTCGACCAGGCACTCGACGCCGGGATCCCCACGAAGGAGATCTGGCGGGCCGTCTGCGAGGCCTTCGAGGTCCCGCCCGAGCGGCGCTGAGCGCGACCTACACCATCGGCGTGTCACTACCAGGATCGAACAGGTGTTCGCTACCATGTTGTCCACATCGGGTCCGCTTGTCCACAGACCGGCGGTGCCTTCCGAGAAACGTCGGCCCTTGCCCGTAGCGTCGGCGCCGTGAGTACGAAACAGTCTCGAGTCAACCGAGGTGGAACCAAGATGGCACCAGCACCCGATCGGGATAAGGCGCTCGAACTCGCCCTTGCCCAGATCGATAAGAACTTCGGCAAGGGCTCGGTCATGCGCCTCGGGGAGGAAGGCCGCGCCCCGATCGCGGTCATCCCCACCGGCGCGATCGCACTCGACGTCGCCCTCGGCATCGGCGGCCTGCCGCGTGGGCGGGTGGTCGAGATCTACGGTCCGGAATCGTCCGGTAAGACCACTGTCGCCCTGCACGCGGTGGCCAACGCCCAGCGCAACGGCGGCATCGCCGCGTTCATCGACGCCGAGCACGCGCTCGACCCGGAGTACGCCAAGAACCTGGGTGTCGACACCGACGCCCTGCTGGTGTCGCAGCCCGACACCGGCGAGCAGGCGCTGGAGATCGCGGACATGCTGATCCGCTCCGGCGCCCTCGACATCCTGGTCATCGACTCCGTCGCGGCGCTCGTCCCGCGCGCGGAAATCGAGGGCGAGATGGGCGACAACCACGTCGGTCTGCAGGCCCGGCTGATGAGCCAGGCCCTGCGCAAGATGACCGGCGCCATGAGCAACACCGGCACCACCGCGATCTTCATCAACCAGCTCCGCGAGAAGATCGGCGTCATGTTCGGCTGCATGACTTACTCGACCAGAGTCACCCTTGCGGACGGTTCCACGGAGAAAATCGGCAAGATCGTCAATCAGAAGCTTCCGGTCGAGGTGCTCTCCTATGACCCGGAGCGTAACGAGATCGTGCCGCGCAAGGTCGTCAACTGGTTCAACAACGGCCCCGCCGAGCAGTTCCTCCAGTTCACCGTGGCCAAGTCCGGTGGCAATGGGCGAGCGCAGTTCGCGGCCACGGCGAATCACCTCGTCCGTACTCCCGGCGGTTGGCAGGAAGCAGGCGAGCTGATCGCCGGTGATCGGGTAATGCTGGCCGAGCACGAGCGGCTCAGTGACCAGCAGTGGCAGGTCGTACTCGGTTCGCTCATGGGCGACGGCCACCTGGCTCCCAATCGGCACGACCGCTCAGGCGTGCGTTTCCGGATGGGGCATGGGGAGGCTCAGGTCGACTATCTGGACTGGAAGACTTCCCTGCTGGGCAACATCGCGCACACCCGTTCGACGAATACCAAGAATGCGTCGTTCGCCGATTTCACGCCGTTGCCGGAACTCGGTGACCTGCGTCAGTCGGTGTATTTCGGTGACGGGAAGAAGCATCTGTCCTGGGATTACCTCAAGGCGCTGACGCCGCTCGCGCTCGCCGTCTGGTACATGGACGACGGCTGTTTCACAGTGCGTTCCAAGGGCCTACAGCAGCGGACCGAGGGGGATAGCGGGCGTATCGAGATCTGCGTCGCCGCGATGGGCGCCGACACGCAGCAGCGGCTCGTGGAGTACCTGCGGGACACCCACGACCTGGACGTGAAGCTGACGATTCGAGGTGCGCGTCAGATCCCGGTCCTCCAGTTCACCACCACGGCCTCCGCCCAGTTCCACCAGATGGTCGCGCCGTTTGTGCACTCCTCGATGGAATACAAGCTGCTGCCCCGGTTCCGTGGTCAGTTCGCCGTTGAGCCGCAGTTCGTGGCGGCCAGGTTGCGGCCGGTCCCGGCGCGAATCCTGGATGTTCGGGTGAAGCCGAAGACCCGCTCGATGAACCGGTTCGACATCGAGGTCGAGGGTAACCACAACTACTTTGTCGACGGGGTCATGGTGCACAACAGCCCGGAGACGACGACCGGTGGCAAGGCGCTCAAGTTCTACGCCTCCGTGCGGCTCGACGTGCGCCGCATCGAGACGCTCAAGGACGGTGGCGAGCCGGTCGGCAACCGCACCCGCGTCAAGGTCGTCAAGAACAAGGTCGCGCCGCCGTTCAAGCAGGCGGAGTTCGACATCCTCTACGGCAAGGGCGTCAGCCGCGAGGGCTCGCTCATCGACATGGGCGTCGAGCAGGGCATCCTGCGCAAGTCCGGCGCCTGGTACACCTACGAGGGCGACCAGCTCGGCCAGGGCAAGGAGAACGCGCGAGCCTTCCTGCGCGACAACCCCGAGCTCGCCGACGAGGTCGAGCTGAAGATCAAGCAGAAGCTCGGCATCGGGGTCGCGGTCGACGTGACCGACGACGCCCTCGCGGACATGGTCGCCCCAGTGCCCGTCGACCTCTGAGCATGGCCGTGGAGAAGGACCCTGCCGAGCAGGCGCGGGAGATCTGCCTGCGCCTGCTCGAGGCAGGCCCCCGTACGGCGACCGAGCTCGCGACCCGCTTGCGCGCCAAGGGGATCCCGGACGAGGTGGCGACCGAGGTTCTCGACCGGTTCGCCG
>NZ_JBOHGC010000411.1:0-1680 GCF_050699995.1 Actinokineospora sp.
GCGGGGTCGACGTGCTGTGGGCACGGGTCGCGACCATGGGCGGCTCTGCCGTCGACTCGTTCAGCTTCGTCCCGGGCAAGGCCTCGGGCTGGCGGTCCGTGGTCGAGTCCGCGGTTCTGCGGGCCAGCAAATAGGTAGACCTACTCACTCCTACTCGCGGGTGATCACGCTGGGACCGGCCCTCGATCCTTGGCAGTCTTCTTCTTGTCAGGTGAGGGGGCGGTCCGGGGAGGGCCCACCCACTCGCCAGGCGACGTAGGGAGGGGGCCCGTCGAGGGGTCGGGCCTCATCCCGTCGTGTTCGACCAGACCGGTCAGGTCTGTGCCGCAGGGAGGGGCCCGCCTGGGGGTCGGGCTTTTCCTGCGGCCAAAGAGGACGGTGTCGAACGGACGGCCACGATCGCCGCGGCCGTCACCACCGCGCTGACACCCAGCACGATCCACTGGACCAGGTCGAACGCCGCGCCGCCGCCCGACTGCAGCGCGATCCCGAGCACGACCTGCGTGCCGCCCACCACGAACAGCAGCACGGCCGCCGTCACCGCCGCGCTCGGATGGCGTGTCGTGGACGAGGACGCCAGGGCCGCCACCAGGAGCAGCCCCGCGACGCCGAGAGCGACGGGGACACCCGCTTGGTCCAGCGAGGTGAGTGCGGTGAAGTCCGTCGGCGTCAGCACAGTCGGTGCCCCGGCGTTCGTGCCGGAGAACGTCCGCAGCAACGCCTTGAACAACGAGAAGCCGGCGATCGCCACCATCAGCGCGGCCACCGCCTGGCCTGCCACGCGGGTCTGAGTGCCCCGAGCGACCAGGGAAGCCACAGCGGCGGGCAGGCCGAGGACGAGCAGCGGCACGATCGTCGTGGTCACCCACACCGCCTCCCGGTCCGACCAACCGCCGAGCAGGGCGGTCGCCCGCCCGAGGTCGGCGAGCGTTCCCGCCAGCAGGTAGGCGGCGGCCACCACGACGCCCACGTGCCGATGCTTGCGCAGCAGCAGCCAGCTCACGCCGACCGCCGCCATGACCGTGACCCCCACGATGACCTTCAGGTGCGCGAACGGATCACCCGCCGGGTCGACGAGACCCGCGAGCAGCCGACGCCACGGCGACATCGTCTGCAGCCCGATCAGTGCCGCCGCGGCCACGATCGCGCCCGGCACACCCGGCAGGCGCACCGCGAGGACGACCGCGAAAGCGAGCAGCACCACGGCGATCGCTCCTTGCAGGCGAACGTCGGGCACCAATGACGGCAGCGGCTGCGCGGCGAAGACGACCGCCGTCACGCCGGCCACCGACAGCAGCGCGGGGACCGTCGTCGCCCCGCCCGGCCGAAGCCACCCGGCCAACCGCCCGGCGATCAGCCGCGCCGACGGGAGCGTGACGGCGCACGCGACCGCGATCGCCACCGCCAACGGCACCGCACCCATCGCGATCGACGCGGAGTCGAGCTGTCCCGGGACCAGGTGGTCGTGCACGAGCATCGGCACCGGCACGACGAGCGCCAACCCCACGAGCACCCCGCCCGCCGTGTCGCGTCGCAGCATCGCCAGAGCTCCGAACAGGGCCATCAGCGTCAGACCGGCCACGATCACCAGCGCCCGCATCGCCTGCTCAGGCACGGCGTCGACAACCGGGGGACCGGTGAGCGTGCCCAGTGGGGTGGTGCCGCCGCCGACCGCGGCGG
>NZ_JBOHGC010000412.1:0-2779 GCF_050699995.1 Actinokineospora sp.
CGACTCGGCCGCCTTCGCTTGCGGGTTTGACCAGTGCGGACGCGGTCATCCAGCGGCGGAGGGCTTCCTCGGTGGCGCGGAGGTCGGCGCGGTTGAGGAGGGCCCAGGCGTCGAGGAGGAGGGCGGCGCCGTAGCCGTTCTCGGCTACCGGTTCGGCGCCGGGGGTGGCGACGACCAGGGCGGGTTCGGGGCCGACGGCGGCGAGGACTTCTTGGCCGCCGGAGGTGCGGACGGGGACTCCGGCGAAGGCGCGGCCCAGTTCTTCGGCGGTGCGTTTGGCGCCGATGACGACGGCGCGGAGTTTGCGGGAGCCGCAGGTGGGGCAGCGGTAGTTGGCGTCGGCGGCGGCGCACCAGCGGCAGGCGGGGGGTTTGTTCTCGCCTTGGCTCAGGGGGCCCGCGCAGCGGCGGCAGCGGGCGGGGGTGCGGCACTCCTGGCAGGTCAGGGCTGGGACGTAGCCGCGGCGTGGGACCTGGACCAAGACAGGGTGGCCCGCTTTCAGGGCGGCCCGGGCGGCGGCGAAGGCGACTGAGGGGACTCGGGCGGTGCGGGCAGCCGGGTCGCGGGCGAGTTGGGACTCGTGTTCGCCGATGGCGGTGACTCGCGGGGCGGCGTCGCGGACGGCGTCGCGGGTGGCGACGATCTCCGGCGCCCAGCCGGAGTCGACGAGGACTTGGGCCTCGGCGGTGCGGGCGAAACCGGCGACGAGAACGCTTGCGTGCCCGAGAGCGCCGCGCTGGATGAGGACGTCGCGGACGTGCGGGTAGGGCGAGCGAAGGTCGGAGTGCTGGTCGTCGCCGTCGTCCCAGACGACGAGGATGCCGGGGTTCTCGACCGGGGCGTACGCGCTCGCGCGGGTGCCGACGACGATGCGCGCGCGACCGCGCCGAAGGGAAAGCCAGGCGCGATAGCGCTTCGCGGGACCTTGGTCGGCCGACAACGCGATTACGGCGTCGGCTCCCGCGAGGGCCACGCAGGCAGCGTGGACGCGGGTGACGTCGCGGTGGTCCGGGACGACAAGGACCGCGCCCCGGCCCGAGGAGGCGGCGGTTGCGGCGAGTTCGGCGAGTCGGGTGGGCCAGTCCTCCCCCGGCAGGGCCTGCCAGACGGCGTGGGCCTGCCTGCCGGTGCGGACGGCTTCGAGGAATGCGGTGCCGCGCGGGTAGCGCGACCAGCCCGTCGGGTCGGGGGCCGCCGGCGGTGGGGCGGGTTCGGCGGGGTCCTCGGCTTCGACCCGGCCGTGGCGCGGCGGGATGGCGAGGCGGAGGACGTCGATCATGGTCCCGCCGTAGCGGTCGGCGACAGCGCGGCAGAGGCGGGCGATCTCGGGGGCCAGGACCGGTTCGGGTGAGACGACGCGGTCGAGGAACTGGAGGGTGCCCGCGTGGTCGGACTCGGCGACCCGCTCGATCAGGAACCCGTCGACGAGCTGCCCGGCGAAGCGGACGCGGATGCGGCAGCCGGGGACGGCGTCGGCGTCGAGTTTGTCGGGGACGAAGTAGTCGTAGGTGCGGTCGAGATGCGCGAGGGGCACGTCGACGTAGACCTTGGCGACGGGGAGGTCGGCGGCCGGTTGCTGCTTGCCCTTGGGTGGGGCGGGTTTTTTGGGCGCGGCGACCTCGAACAGGGCGTCGGGGTCGGAGGTCATGTGCGCTGGTTTACCAGAGCGGACCGACGATCACTCGGTGCGGGCCAGCAGGTGCGGCGCCCAGGAGGATGCGGGTAGGCGCAGAATTCCCCCATCGGGGTTCTTGGAATCACGCAGGTGGACCTCGGTGGAATACGACACCTCGACACAGTCGTCGCCGTCGGGGCTGCTGAAGGTCGACTTCCGCCACTCAGCGTGCATGCTGTTTCAGCTCCGTTCGTAATCGGCCGCCGTCATCGTCAGGAAGTTCACCGAATCGGCGGAACTCAACGCCAGCTTGGCCAGCATATCCGTCAGGCCATGGAACTCGTCGGTGTCTTCCTGCTCGTGCAGGAACCCCGAAGCGCCTTCGTGTTCCACGTAGACGATGGGCGGTTCCTTGGCGAACTCCAGCTTCGAAAAATAGCCGGGGTTGCGATAAAGCCCGTGCCGGAAAGGAATCACGTGGATGGAGATGTTCGGCAGCTTGGCCATATCCATGAGCCAACGCAACTGCTCGACCATCAGTTCCGGGCTGCCGCACGACCGGCGCAGGACGGCTTCATCGATAATCGCCGTATAGGCGGGAGCCGCGAGTTTGGTCAGCACCGACTGGCGCTTGATGCGCTGATCCAGGCGCACAGTCACTTCGTCTTCGCTCGCGTCGCCGAACGACAACACCCTGCGCGCATAGCCGCGGGTCTGCAGGAGTCCGGGCACGTATGACGGAGCGAAGTTCACGATGGAGAGCGCAGCGTCCTCGAAGATCGGCAAGGCGGGGCGATCGACCGGGAATCGGACCGCGAGCCAGTGCGGTGCGTCCAAGTCCTCCACCAGACCCATGGTCCGCTTGCGATCGGGGCCGATCACGCCGTAGATCGCGAGCATGGCCGAAACCTCGGCCACGGTCGCCACTCGGCGGGCGTTCTCCGTGCGGTTCAGGGTGGCGATGGAGACGCCCAAGCGCGCGGCGGCTTGGCGGGTGGTGAGGCCCGCTCGCTCGCGCATCGTCGTGAGTTCGTTCCCCAGTGCTCGCATTCTGGCGGGCAGTCGTTCGCTCATGTGTTCATGAGATCAGCTTCCGCACACGCCGCAACCGCCACGAATGGCTGAGCTTTCTCAGGGGTCGAAACGGTGATCGTGGTAGGCCGC
>NZ_JBOHGC010000413.1:0-1155 GCF_050699995.1 Actinokineospora sp.
GTGCCCGCCGGCACGCTGCAGGTAGCGACGGTTCTGCTCGGACTGAAAGCCGCGGTCAGCGACCCACACCACCCGCCCGAGCTTCCACGCGCGTAGGTCGTCCTTGACCTGGCGGATCAGCTCGGAATCGTTGGTGTTGCCCGGCCAGCACCACACGCGGATCGGGATCCCGGCGCGCGTGACGGCCATCCCGATCACGACCTGCGGCAGGTCGTCGCGGTGGTCCTTGGACTTGCCGTAGGTGCGAAACGCCGGGCGGACCACGTTGCCGTCGGCGTCGACCACGTCCGCCTCGGCCGTGTCGCGCTCGAAGTAGGTCGAGGTCGTGTCGAAGAACAGCAGGTCGACCTCCAGGTTGAGCAGGTCCGCGGTGGCGAAGTACACCTGCTCGGCGAGCTCGTCCTCGACCTCCAGCAGCCAGTCCATCGCGCGGTAGCAGGCGTCCTCGTCGAGCTCTTGTAGCCCGTCGATCCACGCCCGCTCCGACACCCACTTGCTCGCCGCCAGCTTGCTCAGCGGCTCCAGCGCGCGGTTGGCGACCATCGCGAAGATCACCCGCTCGGCGCGCGGATCGAGCCGGCGACCCTCCAGCAGGCCCGACAGCGTGCGGTCGATCGCCAGCACTCGCCACAGGCCGTCCAGCGCCCACGCCCCGCCGATCGGCCGCGACTCCAAGAACCGCAGTCCGGGCGCCGCCGTCGCCGCCAGCGCCTGCTCGGGCTCGAGCACCCGCTGCAGCGACCCGATCAGCCGCACGATCGCCGCCCGATCGAGCTGGTCCTCGCGGCCGAAGCTGTAGAGCACCCGCACCTTGGACTGCTTGGCGACAGGGTCCCACTCGTTGTGCGCCAGCTGCAGGTAGCCGACACTGCCCCCATCCTTCGTCCGCCGCTGCGTCCGACGCAGGTACATACCTAGCGCTTATACACGATCAACCGGCCGGAAGCGACCTAACCCCACTAGGCGTGTATCTAGGCGATTTCGCCCGCGATACCAACCGAATGGCTCTAGAGCGTGACTCTCACGCCACAAGACACCCAAAACCCGTCAGGAACTGCGGTACTCGGGCTGGTCCTTCCGCGCCAGCCAGGCCGAAGGCCGCCTCCTCTCCCGCGCCGCAGCCGCCGAGGCGTGGTTCAACGAGGAGTACGAACC
>NZ_JBOHGC010000414.1:0-2817 GCF_050699995.1 Actinokineospora sp.
GCTGGCGACCAGCACCGACGGCGTCGGCACCAAGGTCGACATCGCGCGGCGGATGGACGTGCACGACACCATCGGGCGCGACCTTGTGGGCATGGTGGTCGACGACGTCGTGGCCTGCGGGGCGGAGCCGCTGTTCATGACCGACTACATCGCCTGCGGGCGGGTGGTGCCGCAGCGGATTGCGGCCATCGTCAAGGGCATCGCGCAGGCGTGCGTAACGGCGGGCTGCGCGCTGGCCGGCGGCGAGACCGCCGAGCATCCGGGTCTGCTCGGCCTGGACGAGTACGACCTCGCCGGCGCGACGACCGGTGTCGTCGAGGCCGACGACGTGCTGGGCGCGGAACGGGTATGTGCCGGTGACGTCCTGGTGGCGATGGCCTCGTCCGGCCTGCACTCCAACGGCTACTCGCTGGCCCGCCATGTCCTGCTGGAGATCGGCCGGATGCCGTTGGAGGGGCACGTCGAGGAGTTCGGCCGCACCCTCGGCGAGGAGATGCTCGAGCCGACCCGCATCTACGCCAAGGACTGCCTGGCGCTGTGCGCCGAGACCGAGGTCCGGACCTTCGCCCACATCACGGGCGGCGGCCTCGCGGCCAACCTGGCCAGGGTCATCCCGCACGGCCTGCACGCCGACCTCGACCGCGGCACCTGGACGCCGAAGCCGGTGTTCTCGCTGATCGCCCAGCGCGGCCGGGTCGAGCGGGTCGAGATGGAGCGCACGTTCAACATGGGCGTCGGCATGGTCGCCGTCGTCGCGCCCGAGGACGTCGACCGCGCGCTGGCGGTGCTCACCGCCCGCCACGTCCCGGCGTGGGTGCTGGGCGACGTCCGCCCCGCCGAGGACGCCGACGCCCCGCGCGCGGTGCTCTGCGGAGATCACCCGAGGTTCTGAGGCAACCCGCGGTCCCGCCCAGCCGTATCAACAGGTGAGGGCGGGAGGGGCCGGTGTCTGATCGCGACGCGGAATTCGGGGAATACCTGGACAGCCGTGCCGTCGTCATTCGCCGAACCGCTTATCTGTTGAGCGGGGGCGACTGGCATCGCGCGGAGGACCTTGTGCAGACCACGCTGGCGAAGATCTACGTCGCCTGGCCGCGGCTCAACCGCGCGGGCAATGTCGACGCCTACGCGCGCAAGGTCATGGTCCGCACCGCCATCGATGAGTCCCGCCGCGCGTTCCGCAGACGCGAGAACGTTGTCGGCGACCTCCCCGAGATCGGTGTGCCGCCCGCTGGGGTGGACGACGCTCTCGACGTCCGGCGGGCGCTGGCGCAGCTGCCTCCGGGGCAGCGCGCGGTAGTCGTCCTGCGGTACTGGGAGGACCTCTCGGTCGCGGAGACCGCGCAGGCGCTCGGGAAGAGCGAGGGCACGATCAAGAGCCAGGCGTCCAAGGGACTCGCCGCCCTGCGTCAACTGCTGGCGGCAGGCCGTGTCGCGCTGGAGGGGTCCCCATGCCCGACGACGTGAAGGCACTGCTCGGCCGCGCCCTCGACGGCGAACCGCCGCTGGGGATCGACCGCGACCGGATCTTCGCCGAAGGCCGGGCCAGGCTTCGCCGCAGGCGGTCGGTCGCCACCGGCGGCGCAGCCGCCGCCGTGGTCGCGGCCGTGCTGGGGACGACGGCCCTCGCGGGCGGCTTGCTCGGGCCGTCCGCCGATCAACTCGGCCCGGCCCAGTCGGCGAGCGCGCCGCCCTCGACCCCGCGCACGACCACCACGAGCAAGCCCGGCACGGTGCACCTGGCAGGCGTGCAGTGGCCGGAGCTGACGGACGCGATCCGGTCGAACCGCCTTTGGGCGCAGGGCATCAGCGCGCACCGCGTGGAGGGACTCGCGGAGTTGCAGTTCCAGGGAGCGGTCCTCACCGTCGTGCTGGACGACAGGTCTGGCAAGCGCACCCTCATCGTGACGATCGAGCCGCCCAACACGCTGCGGCTGTTCTGCCGGGCCGGTGAGAACTGCACCAGCCGGGAGAACCCGGACGGCACGGCGATCCGCACCAAGATCGAGAACCTCTCCGGTCGGGAAACCGCGTTCGTCAACGTCCGCCGCAAGAACGGCGTCGAGGTGTCGGTGGTGGAGAGCCCGGCAGAACGCGACGCGCGGCTCACGATCCTGCTCCCGGTCCCGGTGCTCGAGGCGATCGGCACCCATCCCGGCCTCGGCCTGTAATCCGATTCGCGTCTCGCGGCCGGTGCGGCATGCTTGACGCGTGCCTGATGAGTTGGTGGTGTCCGGAAAGCTGGTGATCCCGGCGACCGAGCTGCGTGAGCGGTTCTCTCGGTCGTCCGGTCCCGGCGGCCAGGGCGTGAACACCGCCGACAGCCGCGTCGAGCTGTCCTTCGACGTCGAGCACTCGCCGTCGGTCCCCGACGACCTGCGCCCCAGGCTGCTCGCCCGGCTGGGAAACCGGCTGGTCGACGGCGTGGTGACGATCGCGGCCAGCGAATACCGGGCGCAACTCGCCAACCGCGCCGCGGCCCGCGAACGGCTGGCCACACTCCTTCGGCAGGCGGCCGAGCCGCCGCCACCCGCACGCAGGCCGACGAAGCCGTCGCGCCGGGCCAAGGAGCGGCGGATCACCGCCAAGAAGCAGCGCGGCGAGATCAAGCGCGGCCGCCGCGAACCGTCCGGCGAGTGATCTGACCCACAACGGCGGGAATTGCTTCGGGATCCCTACTGGGCGCTCCGAGCGGCCACCGAACTCGGTGACAGTGCGGTCGTGCCCGCCCAGTACCGGAGTGTCACGTACTGAGGGTGCGCCAAACCGAGCGTGTGTGCTCCGAGGTCGAGCCGTGAAGACCGCCCCGGTCAGGGG
>NZ_JBOHGC010000415.1:0-4349 GCF_050699995.1 Actinokineospora sp.
GGTCCGGGGCTCCCGGGCCTGCCGTTTTCCGTTCCCGGAAGGCGAATACACGTAATGCACACCCTGCCAGCACCCCACCGCGACCCGGTGTCCGTGTCCGGTGTCCGGGAGTCGTTCCCGGTCGCCCTGACCCGCGCGATCGACCGCAGCGGCATGAGCCTCGAACAACTGCAGCGACGGCTGAGCGTGCATGAGGTCAAGGTGAGCCTGTCGACGCTGAGCTACTGGCGACGCGGCCGCACCCGGCCCGAGCGCCCGGACTCGCTGCGCGCGGTCACGATCATCGAGGAAGTCCTCGGACTGCCGCCCGGATACCTGATTTCCCTACTGGGCCCGCGCAAGCCGCGTGGCCGGTGGGCGTCGAGGTCCTCGGCGAAGTCGCACGAGGCCCTGTGGGACGGCGCGAGCGCGTTGAGCCCGCTGCTGGCCGAACTCGACGACCCGGGTCCCGGTGAGCTGACGTTCCTGAGCGTGCGCGAACAGCACTTCCTCGACCATGAGGGCCGCGATAACCGGACCGTGGTGCACGCGGTCGTCCGGTCCGAAGTGGACTGGCGGCGCACCTGCGTGGTCCTGCACCGCGCGGAGCCGACCGATCGCGCCCTGCCCGACATCACCGCGCTCAACGGCTGCGCGCTGGGCAAGGCCCGCACGCACGAGCCCGGCCGGTTCGTGCTGTCGGAGATCCTGCTCGACCGCGTGCTGCGCATCGGCGACACCGCGGCGTTCTCCTATGAGGTCCAGTGGCACGGGTCGGTCGCGTCGACCAACTTCGTCCGGGCGATGCGCCAGTGCGCCCGCGAATACCTGCTGGAAGTGGTGTTCCACCCGGACGCCGTGCCCGCGTCGTGCAGGCAGTTCCGGCGCGAGTCGAGCAGGCTGCCGGAGGTCGACCACGGGGAGCTGCACTTGGGCGTGTACAACAGCGCGCATCTTCTGACCCACGATGAGAAGTCGGCGATCGTCGGCATCCGCTGGACCTGGTGACGGCGCGCCGACGGGAGGTGTCCGGTGTGGACACCTCCCGCGGGCGGTCTTTCAGTTGTGCGCCAAGGGCTAGAAGGTCAGGGTCCAGGCGTCGATGTTGCCGGTGTCGTACCGGTAGACGTCGGTGACCCGAAGCTTCCACTCACCGTTCTTGGCGGTCTCGGTGGCGGTGTTGACGGTGAAGGTCTGGTGGATGCCCGCCGAGGAGCTGGCGCCACCGGCCTGCTTGAGGGTGAAGACCTTGCCGGTCGGTCCGACCAGGTCGACGGCCAGGTCACCGGTGTAGGTGTGGTTGATGTCCACCTTCACCGAGGTGGCCGAGGTGCCCGCGCCGGAGCAGCCGGTCACGGTCACCGACGAGGTGATCGCGGTGTTGTTGTCCGGGATCGCCACGTCGTTGGTGTTTGTCGCCGCGGAGCACGGCGGGTCGCTCGGTCCGCTCATGAAACCGGTGTAGAGCAGCACGTTCGGCGAACCGGTGTTGATGCCGGTCAGCTTGCCGGTGGAGCCGTTGTTGACCAGCGCGTCGCGCACCTGGGCCGGCGTGGCCGAGGTGTTCAGACCCAGGTAGACAGCCGCGGCGCCCGCCACGTGCGGGGACGCCATCGAGGTGCCGGTCATCGTCGCGGTTCCGGTGTTGCTGGAGTGCGACGCGGAGATGGTGCCGGTGCCGGGCGCCCAGATGTCCAGGCACGAGCCGTAGTTGCTCGACCCGGTGCCGGTGTAGCGCTGGTCCTGCTGGTTGCTGTTGCCGACGGTGACTGCCTCGGGCAGCTTCTGCGGGCTGTAGTAGCAGGAGTCGTCGTTGGAGTTGCCCGCCGCCTGCACCCACTGGATGCCGCTTGCGATCACGGCTTTCACGCCGTCGTCCCAGCTCTGCTGCGTGCAGCGCTGCTGGCAGCCGACGCTGAAGTTCACCACGGCGGGCTTGATGCCGTTGTTCTTGACCCAGTTCATCCCGCCGAGGATCTGGTCGCTGCTGCCGCCGCCCTGACAGTTGAGGATGCGCACCGGGTGCAGCGTCGCCTTCTTCGCCACGCCGTAGGTGCTGCCGGTCGCGGTGCCCGCCACGTGCGTGCCGTGGCCGTGGCAGTCCTGCGGGGTGGAGTCGTTGTCGATGAAGTCGTAGCCCGCGGCGACGCGGCCGGTGAACTCCTGGTGCGCGGCGTTGAGGCCCGAGTCGAGGACGTAGACGTGCACACCCTTGCCGGGATCGGTCGGGTAGTTGAAGGTCTGGTTGAGCGGCAGGTCGCGCTGGTCGATCCGGTCCAGGCCCCACGTCGGGTTCTGCTGGGTGTCGGCCACCGTGGTGTACACGGCCTGCTCGACATACTTCACCATCGGGTTCTTGGCCAGCGCGAGCGCCTGGCTTTCCTTCATCGACACCGAGAATCCACGCAGGATCGAGTCGTAGGTGAACTTGACCTGGCCGCCGTGCTTGCCCGCAAGGTCGTTCGCCTTGGCCGAGACCGACGCGCGGCTCACGCTGTCGTCCTTGAACACCACGATGTAGCGGTCCGGAACGGCGCCGGGCGCGTTGGCGTTCTGGATCGCGGCCGTTGAGGACTGCGCGGCGAACGCGGGCACCGCGAGCGCCACCAGACCCACGGCGGCGGAGCCCACGAGCAGGGCTTTCAGTGGGGTCTTCAGTTTTCTCATTGCTTGGCTGTCCTTACTCCGCAGGGTTCGAGCGCGGTGTGACACCGCGACAGCGACAAGTCGCCGCGCCGGCCCCGTGCTGGGAGCAGGACCGACCCGGCCTCGCAACAGGCCCCTTCGTTCACTCCACCGGGTGGAACTCGCCACTCGGAGGCGTGGCTGCCGGGCAGGGTGAATAACTGACAGCCACTGCCGATCACCTTCAGCCGGACGCGCCCCGCGAACAATCCGGGTATCGGTACGTATACCTACCCGTCTTTTCACCGACGACGAGGTCGCTCTTCTGCCCCGGACCGCCGACTAAGATCGGTTTGCCGGTTGCGCGGCGGCAAGTGAGTTCCGGATCACCCTCGTTCGGCTTAGGCTCCGAAGAACGTCGGGTTGACACCGATCCTGAACACTGGCCTGGGAGGGTGTGGATGGTCCCGAAGCGGCTGCCGACGGCGAGCCTCGTGCGCACCACGTCGCCGGTGCTCGTCGGTCGCGGCCATGAGCTCGACGCGCTGCGCGAGACGGTGACGCGCCAGCCCGCCGTGGTCATGATCGAAGGCGAGGCGGGTGTCGGGAAGAGCAGGCTCGTCCATGAGCTGCTGCGCCCGGGCCGTCTCGGCCCGCTGCGCATCCTCATCGGCAACTGCCAGCCGCTGCGCGAGCCTTTTCCCTACGGGGCTGTCCTCGAGGCCCTGGGCGGCTGCGCGGACCGGCTGGCGAGCCGTCCCCCACTGAGCCGGGTGGCGGGCGTCCTCGCTCCCATGCTGCCTGAGCTGGCCGACTACCTGCCGGAGGCACCCGCGCCGTCCGGCGACCCGCGCTCCGACCGACACCGGGTGTTCCGCGCGGTGCGCGAGCTGCTCGCCGCGGTCGGCCCGACGCTGATGATCATCGAGGACCTGCACTGGGCCGACGACGGCTCCCGGCAGCTGCTGCGGTTCCTGATGGCCGACCCGCCGCCGAACCTGACCGTCCTGGTCACCTACCGCCGCGAGGACGTGCCGGGCGGGATGCCGCTGGGCAGCGCGTACCGGCCGCCCACGGGCATCACCAGCATGCTGGTCCACCTGACCCCGCTCGACGCCGAGGGCGTGCGGTCGCTGGCCGCGGCCATCCTCGACGAGGAGACCGTCTCCGCCGACTTCGCCGCGAAGCTGCACGAGCGCACCGCGGGCATCCCGTTCGTGGTCGAGGAGACGCTGCGGGCGCTGCGCACCACGGCGGGCGCGGTGCACGCCGACGGCGCCGCCGCGCGCAGGCTGCTCGACAACGTCGAGGTCCCGGTGCTGCTGCGCGATGCGATCGCCGAGCGGCTCAACGAGTTGCCCACGGCGGCAAACCGACTGGTGCAGGCCGCCGCCGTGCTGGGCGTGCCCGCGGGCGCGGACCTGCTCGGGTCGGTGGCCGGGATTCCCGAGCAGCGGGTGCGCGCCGCGCTGGGCCACGCGCTGGCCGGACACGTCCTCCACGAGGCCGACAACGCGAGCTACACGTTCCGCCACGCCCTGGCCCAGCAGGCCGTCTACGACACGCTCAGCGGCCCGGACCGCCGGCAGCTGCACCTGCGGGCCATCGACGCGCTCGACCTGGTCAGCCCCCGTCCGCTGGTCCAGCTCGCCGAGCACAGCCAGCGCGCGGGAAAGCTGGCCGACTGGCTGCGCTACGGCGAGGCCGCCGCCGACCGGGCCGCCGACGTCGGCGACGCCGCCACC
>NZ_JBOHGC010000416.1:0-19443 GCF_050699995.1 Actinokineospora sp.
GCGGTCGCGCTCGCCGACATCGGGCTGGAGTCCGCCCGCTACGACCCCGGCCTGTTCGGGCTGACCCAACTCGCCCGGCTGGGCGCGGCGAAGTCGGCGGAGGTGGCGGAGCTGCTGGCGTCGGCGTCCTCCGACGCGGAGCGCGCGTGGCTGTTCAAGGCGGTCGGCGCGGGCCACGGCGTCGAGGTCCTGCGAGGGTTCGCCGAAACCATCCGCGGCCGGGACGAAACGTGGCTGCGGTCGCGGCTGTCGCTGGTCGACCGGGGCGACGAGGTCGCGCAGAGCCGGATGGGCGTCGCCGTGCGCCAGTACGAGGCCACGACCTGCGGCACCACGGTCCTCATCGTCGCCCGCGCCGAACACGACCCGGTCTACGCCCTGACCCTCACCCGCGACGACTTCCAACCGGCTTTCGCCGCCGAGCGCGCGGTGGTCCACAACGAGACGAACGTCGTGTACCCGCAGGCCGTGGGCACCTCACCCAAGGGTGTCGCCGCCTACCTGACCCGCCATATCGGCGCCCGGTACGACTGGCGGCTCGTCGACGACACCGACCGCCGCGAGATCTCCCGCACGCTGCGCGAGGTGATGGCCGCGGTCGACGAGGGCCACCCGGTCCCGCTGCTGGTCGGCGGGATCGTACCGCGCCACTACGTAATGGTCGTCGGGCACGAGCGCGGTGTGCTGCTGGTCTTCGAGCCCACCGCGGGTCGCACGGTCGCGGTCCCCGAACAGGCCTTCCTCGACGGCGACCTCAAATCCGCCCTCGGCTTCGACCACGTCCAGTCCGCAATCCTCCCGCGAGTCCCCACTTCCCGACAGTGAGTTCTCACCTCCCGACAGTGAGTTCCCACTTCGGGCCGAGTTGTCCACAGGACGGGCCAGAGCGAGATGAGAACTCACTGTCGAGAAGTGGGAAGTCACTGTCGGGAGGTGGGGACTCGCGGGTCAGGTTGGGCAGCCGCTCTCGGCGGGTAGGGGAGCGGTGGGGTCGAAGTAGGTGTCGCGGTCGCGGCGGGGGACCCGGTGGATCTTGTCGCCGTCGCGGAACGCCGGGGCGAGGAAGCCCTTCTTGTACTCCACGCACGAGATGGAGTAGCCGTAGCCGCCGACCCCGCCGTACCAGAGGCCCTGGCTGCCCGCGGTCCACCGGCCGCCGGAGCGCAGCACGTAGTCGACCTCGGCGCGGACAACGACGACGCTGTCCATCGGGTCCGTCGTCTGGGGTCCCTCGAACGCGTAGGCGAACACGTAGTTGGTGTGCACCACCAACTCGCCCGGCCCACCGGCCTCGGCCCACATCCGGCCGTTGACCTTCGGTTCGACCGGCAGCAGCGGGCTGCCCTTCGACACCAGGCTCACCAGGGCCTGCGCCTGCGGTTCGTTGCCGGTGCCGAACAGCGGCGCCAGCTGCTTGCGCGCGTCCGGCGCGAGCAGGGACAGGTAGCGGGACGGGTCGTGCTGGACGAGCAGCAGGGGTTCGAGCCTGCTGGCGACCAGGGCGTCGCGCACCAGGGCGGTGGCCGACGCGACCTGCTCCTTGGTGAACTCGCCGACCTGCATCGCGGGCGGCACCACGATCCCCGCGGCGCCGTCGGTCCAGCCCGAGGCGGGGGTGTGGTCGAACGGGCGGTCGGTGTCGGCGGCGAGGCGGTCGGAGATGACCGGCGCGGACGCCGCCCCCGGCTCCTCGGTCTTGGCGAGCACCCGGTCGAACATGCCGACGCGGACCATCAGCATCAGCACGGCGACGATGGCCACGAGCACCATCGAGGTGACCAGCCAGCGCTCCAGCTTGCGGCGGCGTGTGGCCCGCACCATGGCCCGCACGTCGGCCCGAGCCGACGCCCGCACACGGTCGCGCCACTCGGCGTCTCTCAACGCCGCGTGATCGCCGAACTCACGTTGATCCACCGGCCCCCCAAGGGCGCTCCAGCACCGTTTCCGGCCTGGCTCGACTGACGACTGCTCGTGTTGAGCACATCGATGTGTCAACGGGTGGTGTTAGCAACGCGCCCACCAGCGGAACGTGCGTTGCGGTGAACGGCGGTCGAAGCCAGACCAGCGGTCATCGAGGGCAGGAGGATCCGGGGTCGATAGGCCGATCGGGGTCGAACAGTGCGTCCGGAAGGCCCCCTCCACCTGTGATGGCGTTGACGCCGCCACTCGGGTGGCCACACTCCGCGGGGTAACCCTGGGTCTCGTTGAGCCAGACGCCGCGGTCGGCCACGGGCCTGCCCTCGCCGACCACGGTCAGGTCCATGTCCAGGCGCGCGACTTGGACCTGCGGACCCTCGTCGGTGTGCAGCGGGTAGACCACCACGAACCGGGTCTTGACCAGCAGCTTTCCCGTTCCGCCCGATTCCGCCCACATGCGGCCGCGCACCTTCGGCGGGACGGGCAGCAGGGTCGTGTCGGGGCCGAGCCGGACCACGAACCGGTCGACCCGCTCGGGGTCGGCGAGGACCGCGCGCAGGCTCTCCTGGTCGCCCTCGGCGAACAGCCGCAGGTAGGGCTCGTAGTCCACGCCCATGATCACCGCGGGCTCCAGCATCGCCGCGGCCACGACCTCGCGGGCGCGGGCGTAGGCATCGGCGATCGCCTCGGTCGAGTGGGTGCCGACGGCCTCGATCGGGGGAATCACGATCCCGGCGTCGCCATCGGCCCAGTCCTGGGCGGGCGTCCCGGCGAAGGGACGCGCGGGGTCCGCGGGCACGGTCTCGCGTGGGGCGCCGTCACCGAACCAGCCCGCCAGGTTCGTCAGGATGAACATGAAGACCATGGCGCCGGCTAGCACCACCGCGCCGACCGGAACCCTTCGCATGGTGCGGACGCTAGAACGGTCAAGCGGCATGCCGGTGACCTCGGGGTGCCGCCGAGATGACCTCCGGATGTAAGGACGGCTGATCGGCTCAACGCCCGCTTCGACCGGCCGTTACCGACCTTCGTAGACTCTGGAACCGTGACTCAGACCCCAGCCATGCAGACCACCGACCTCCCGCAGGCCTGGGAGCCTGCCGCGGTAGAGGCGGAGCTGTACCAGGGCTGGGTAGACGCCGGCTACTTCACCGCCGAGGCGTCGAGTGAGAAGCCGCCGTTCACCATCGTGCTGCCGCCGCCGAACGTCACCGGCAGCCTGCACATGGGCCATGCCCTCAACCACACCGTCATGGACGCGCTGACCCGCCGCAAGCGGATGCAGGGCTTCGAGGTGCTGTGGCTGCCCGGCATGGACCACGCCGGCATCGCGACGCAGAACGTCGTCGAGCGCCAGCTCGCGGGCGAGGGCCTGTCCCGGCACGACCTGGGCCGGGAGAAGTTCGTCGAGCGCGTGTGGGAGTGGAAGGCCGAGTACGGCGGCAAGATCCTCGACCAGATGCGCCGCCTCGGCGACGGCATCGACTGGACGCGCGAGCGGTTCACCATGGACGAGGGCCTGTCCCGCGCCGTGCAGACGATCTTCAAGCAGCTGTTCGAGGACGGCCTGATCTACCGCGCCGAGCGCATCATCAACTGGTGCCCGCGCTGCCGCACCGCGCTGTCGGACATCGAGGTCGACCACTCCGACGACGAGGGCGAGCTGATCTCGATCCGCTATGGCGACGGCGATAACGCCATCGTCGTGGCGACCACCCGCGCGGAGACGATGCTCGGCGACACGGCGGTGGCCGTGCACCCCGAGGACGAGCGCTACAAGCACCTCATCGGCACCTATGTCGTGCTGCCGCTGACCGGCCGTGAGATCCCGATCGTCGGCGACGAGCACGTCGACCCGGAGTTCGGCACCGGCGCGGTCAAGGTCACCCCGGCGCACGACCCCAACGACTTCGAGATCGGTCAGCGGCACAGCCTGCCGTCCGTCACGATCATGGACGAGGCCGCGGTCATCACCACGCACGGCCCGTTCCTGGGCCTCGACCGGTTCGAGGCGCGTCCCGCCGTCGTCGCCGCGCTGCGCGCCGAGGGCCGGATCGTCGCGGAGAAGCGGCCGTACCTGCACTCGGTCGGCCACTGCTCGCGCTGCGACACCGTGGTCGAGCCGCGGCTGTCGATGCAGTGGTGGGTCAACGTGCAGCCGCTGGCCCAGGCCGCGGGCGACGCCGTGCGCGACGGCCGCACCGAGGTGCACCCGCCGGAGCTGGCGAAGCGCTACTTCGACTGGGTCGACAACATGCACGACTGGACGATCTCGCGCCAGCTGTGGTGGGGCCACCGAATCCCGGTCTGGTACGGCCCCAACGACAAGGTCGTCTGCGTCGGTCCCGACGAGGAGCCGCCCACCGGCGAGGGCTGGACGCAGGACCCCGACGTCCTCGACACGTGGTTCTCCTCGGCCCTGTGGCCCATTTCCACGCTGGGCTGGCCGACGCAGACCTCGGACCTGGCGAAGTTCTATCCGACCAGCGTCCTGTCGACCGGCTACGACATCCTCTTCTTCTGGGTCGCCCGGATGATGATGTTCGGCCTGTACGCCATGGACGGTGTGCAGCCGTTCGACCACATCTACCTGCACGGCCTGATCCGCGACACGCAGGGCAAGAAGATGTCCAAGACGCGCGGCAACGTCATCAACCCGCTGGACTGGCTCGACCGCTTCGGCGCCGACGCCACCCGGTTCACCCTGGCCCGCGGCGCGAACCCCGGCAGCGACATGGCGCTGGCCGAGGAGTGGGCGGGCGGCTCGCGAAACTTCTGCACGAAGCTGTGGAACGCCAGCCGTTTCGCCCTGATGAACGGCGCCACCACCGCGGTCGAGGTGCCGGACCGGGTCGACCTGACCGACGCGGACCGCTGGATCCTCGACCAGGCCGACGCCCTGGTGTCCGACGTGGACACCCTGTTCGACGACTTCCAGTTCGCCAAGCTCTGCGACGCGCTGTACCACTTCACGTGGGACCTGTACTGCGACTGGTATCTGGAACTGGCGAAGGTCCAGATCGCCGAGGGCGGCGCGCGTGCGGACGCGACCCGGGCGGTCCTCGGGCACGTGCTCGACAAGGTTCTGCGGCTGCTGCACCCGGTCATCCCGTTCGTCACCGAGGTTCTGTGGAAGTCGTTGACGGGCAAGGAATCCATCGTCATCACCGACTGGCCCACGACATCCGGCGCCACCCCGGACCCGGATGCCTCGCGTCGGGTCGAGGGTGTGCAGAAGCTGATCACCGAGATCCGCCGCTTCCGCGCGGACCAGGGATTGAAGCCGGGCCAGAAGGTCCCCGCTCGTCTGTCCGGTGTGGACGGAGCCGGCCTGTCGGCCCATGCGTCCGCCGTGACGGCGTTGGCCCGCCTGGACGCCCCCGGTAAGGCGTTCGAACCGAGCGCGTCCCTGGAGGTCCCGCTGGCGGGCGGCACGGTGACGGTGGAACTGGACCTGTCCGGCACGGTCGACCTGGTGGCGGAACGCAAGCGCCTCACCAAGGACCTGACGGCGGCGGAGAAGGAACTCGCCCAGTGCGAGGCCAAACTCGGCAACCCCAAGTTCACCGACAAGGCGCCCGCGGATGTCGTGGCGAAGATCCAGGGCCGCCGGGACGTCGCGGCGGCGGAGATCGAGCGCGTCACGGCCCGGATCGCCGCCCTTCCGGCAAGCTGAGATAAGGGCACCCAACTACGCGAATCACCACACGGTCACAGGCGAGATCGGTACTGTCGATCGAACCGGACGTCGATCTTGTGGGGAGCGCACCAGTGACCGAGCCAGTCTTCGGCGTCGACGCGGCAACCACCAACGCCAGCCTCGACCAGTGGGCCGCCGACATCCAAGCCAAGGCCGAACGCTATTCGGCCATGGAGCGCGAGGTCACCGCGGTCACCGCCACCGAGTCGGCCGGCGACGGCTCGATCCAGGTCACCGTCGACTCCGCGGGCGCGATCAAGGATCTCCAGTTCACCGAGGACCTCAAGCGCCTGCCGGCCACCCGGATGGCCGAGCTGGTCCTCAACACCATGCGCAAAGCCCAGGCCCGCATCTCCGACCAGGTAGCTGGCTGATCCTGGGATGCCCATCACCCACGACATGATCGTCAACGGGACGATCCCGACACCGGATGGCGGGACCGTTCCGCCCGCCATCCAGATCCTTCCCCAATAGGGTGGAGCCTGTGTCGGAATCCATCGGTCGGTTCGAAGTACGCCCAGGTCGCGGCCTCGCGGTCGCACCACGTCTGATCATCGGAAGCCGGTCGCTGATGGTGAGCCCGTGCCAGGACGGAGCGGCCCACGAGCGCCACGTGCTGGCCACTGTGGGCAGCGGCAACTGGTACCAGTCCGAGCATGACGAGCTGCGGTTCTCGCCGTCGGAGCGGGTGTTGGAGAGTGTCTGGCTGCATATCCCCGAGGTCAACGCCGATCTCGCGGAGCCGCTGGCACGGTGGCGGGCCCTGCCGTCGACGCCGGGCACTCTCCGGTCGACCAGGTCGGACCCGTTCGACCAGGTGCCGGCGACGACGCGCATGTTCGGTGCCGACGGGACACTCGTGTGCGCCTATGGGGCCATCGCGTCAGGTGCGGAGACTCGGCTTGAGGTAGCCGAAGGCTGCTCGGTGGTGGTCGGCGATGGTGACCTGGTTGGTTGGTTCATCGAGGATGCCGAGCGGTTCGTGGTGCGGTCGTGGGAGTTTCCGGAATCGGCGGTCGAGGACCGTGAGTTCCAGGCACGCTTGGCGGAGTTCTTCGACCTCGTCGCGGAACCGAACATCGAGGCTCTGGAAGACGGCGAACCGGACGTGATCGAGCGCCTCACCGTGTTGCGGGACGGGATCAATCTCGGTGGTGGGGTTCAGGCTAGGCGGGCCGCGCTGCGGGAAACGGTCGCCGAGATGGTCGACTTCTTCGGATGACCACGAGGTCATCGCCGAGATCGAGGACGCCCCCGATTGGGTTCTTCCTGATGGGTAGTCCCGATTCGAGAGGCATGGGATGGACGGCAGCGGACGTGAGGCGGTGCTGCGCTCGGCGGGTCTGGAGGTCCTCGGCACGTCGGAGTCGGCGGGCGAGTTGCGTCCCGAGCAGGCGTGGGAGCGGATCATCAGCCTGGACGCGGCGCCGTGGTCGAGATCGATGACGAGGACGACGACTACCGCGACCGCACCGACACCGAATGGCGCGGGTTGACAGCCGGCCGAGCACCTCGGCTCCAGCCCTGGTCAACCCGAGTTCGTCACTGCGGCGCTGTGAGGAGCACGGGGTGTGGCTGGTCCGGGGTTGACGGCTCAGCGCGACTCGACGTGGGTCACCGAGATTCGCCGCTTCCGTGCGGACCACACCTGAGCGGCGGAGATCGAGCGGATCACCGCGCGTATCGCTGCCCTGCCCGCGAGCTGAGTCGGCCGGATCAGGGGGTTCGGCGGCCCGACCCGTCGGGTTCGCCGTCGGGGGCGGCACCCTGCTGGAACTGGACGTGACGGTGCCCGTTGCCCGCGTCGACGTTGATCATGTCCAGTTGCAGCGCGGCGATCTGCTCGACATCGCGCTTGGCTTCCGCCTTCCGCAACTCCGTGGTCGCGCGCTCGGTGGCATCGGGTCCGGTCGCCCACGAGCCGATGAGGAACAGATTTGGCGAATGGCAATCAAAAGTCTAACCGATGTCGCCATATGTCGTGGGCGAACCGAGCGGTCAGAAGCGGATGGCGGTCTGGTAGGCGACCCACAGGAGCAGGACAGTGGCGGCGACGATCAGGATCGTCACCCCGATCGTCCTGTCGGACTGTCGCATCGCGCTCACCTCGCATCGGCTGTCTGCTGAGACTGCTCCGGTGTGCCCAGGTGTTCAAGCCCTCAGCCGGGTAGTGGTGTCGCGCCGCGTTCGGTGAGCATGGCGGTCATGACCGCGTTTTCGTGGGTTTGGGCTTTGGCGATCTTGTCGGCGAGGTTGCGGACGGTGCTCGGCCGGATTGGTGGCCATGGGGAGGCCGCCTCGTTGGTGGCGCAGCATGAGTTGCGGGAAGTAGACGTCGAGTTCGGTGCCGGTGAGGGTGCGCAGGCGAGCGATCTCGTCGCGGGTGGCCATGCCGGGCATGGCTTTCACGCCGCCGTCACCGCCGTCGCCGTGGTGGCCGGTGGCTTTCATCCAGCGCATGTAGGTGTCAGAGCCAGCCCCACCATCAGGACGGCGCGCGGCGGTCGGTCCGATGTGGACGGCGCGGACGCGGTCTCGGGGCTGGGCATGGTGTCCTCGCGGGTCGAACGATGCTGCGGTGCGTTCACCTTAAGGCGGTGTCGTCGGCGGGCCAGCGTCGGTGCGAGTCGTCGATGACGTAGTGGTGGGCGTGGCGCCACCCCCGGTGGGTGGGGTGGGCGTCGGTGAGGTGCGGGTGGTCGTGGTCGAGGTCGTGGTGGATGTGCTCGAGGTCGGCGCTGTCGTGCCGCGACCACGTTCGCGTGCCGTAGGCCCAACCGCCCGCGGCGATCACCCCGAGGACGAACATGGCCGGGGCGGCGCCGATGGTGTCGCCGAGGAGCCCGGCGAGCAGGTAGGTGAGTAGCCACCCCGCGTGGGAGAGCGCGAACTGCGCGGCGAAGAGGACCGGGTAGTCGGCCGGGTTCGCCGAGCGGCGGATGAGCCTCCCGACCGGGGTCAGCACCAGCGAGTACGCGCCGCCGAGCAGTGCCCACCCAAGCAGCAGCACCGCCCACCGGGCCGTGGACGCGGAGGCGTAGACCACGCCGAGGACGATGAGCAGTCCGCTGAGCGACGCGGCGGCGGCGATCATCACCGAGCGGTCGCCGGTGCGGTCCAGGACGCGAGGGAGCAGCAGTGCGGCGAGTATCGACCCGCCGCCGAACGCCCCGAGAGCGACCGCGACGGCGGTGTCGCCGAAGCCGAGGTCGCCGCGGACGAGGACCACGGTGTTGACCAGGACCATCGACCCGGCCGCCGCGGCGGCGAGGTTCAACCCGAGTTGGGCGCGCAACCTCGGGGTGGCCAGGTAGATCCACGTGCCGCGGATGGTGCGCGCATAGGCGCCGCCACTGTGCGCCGCACGCGCCTCAGTGGGCAGCGCGATGGTGAGCACCAGGGCAGCCGAGGCGGCGAAACCGACAGCGGTTCCGACGAACAGCCAGGAGAACCCCACGACCGTGAGCAACGCGGCCGCCAGGATCGGGCTGAGCAAACCTTCGAGGTCGTATGCCAGACGCGACAGGGACAACCCGCGGGTGTAGTCGCGCTCCTCGGGCAGCACGGTGGGGATCACCGCCTGGAAGGTCGGCGTGAACGCCGCCGACGCGACCTGCAGGACGATCACCAAGGCGAACACCTGCCACACCGCGCCGACGAACGGCAGCGCCAGCGCCACCCCGGCGCGGACCGCGTCCATCGAGACCAGGAAAGCCTGGCGCGGCAACCGATCGGCGAACGCGGTCACGATCGGGGCGATCAGCACGTTCGCCGCCATCTTGATGGCCAGCAGTGTTCCGAGCACCGCCCCGGCGCTCATTCCGGCGAGGTCATAGGCCAGCAACCCCAATGCGACCGTCGCCAATCCGGTGCCGAGCAACGCGATCACCTGCGCCGCGAAAAGATGCCGGAACACTCGGTTGGAAAAGACGGACGCCACCATTCGCAAGTCCCCTCATCCCGCTTGCGCCCGACTGTATTCGGGAAACCGGTTTGCGACGACGGTGCAAATACACAACGCCTGCAGCAGCAACACAGTTGTTCCGCGGCCGATCACCGCCCACGCGGTCGGCGGTGGCGCACTGCCCGACCTGGGGCTGAGCGGTCCCCGGTTGACCTCAGCGGCCCAGCGGGATCTCGAAGTGCACCGTCTGGAACCCGATCGGATCGCCGTCCCGGTTGTCGTACACCTCCGTGGCGACCGACCGCCAGAACCCCTCCGCCCCCGGCACCCGCGTGTCCGTGTGCAGGTACAGCACCGAATACCCCGGCTCGTTCGCCACAAACTCGGTGGCCGCCCTGACCAGCTCCCCAGCCCACACCGCCGGTGTTCCGGCCGCACGTACACCCGGAACAGCTGCGCGGTCTTCCCACCCGCGTACCGCGCGGCCAGCCACGCCGGGTGCGGTGGGCTCGCGGGCGCGACCGCGCGAACCCCTGTCGTGGCGACGATCTCGTCGCCCTTCGCCGCCACGAAAAGGGCGTGCCGCGGTGGTTCCAGGTAGGCGCCGCGCAGGTCGACGGCGTCGGCGTGCCATTCGGGCCGGTAGCCGTAGCCGAATTCGCGGTAGAAGGTGTCGAACATGACGCCGCGGGCGCCGTCGAGGTCGGCTTCGCGGGCCTGGCGGATGTCGTACGGGCTCATGGGTGCGCTTCCTTGATGGTGTGGCCGAGCAGGCCGATGGTCACGGGGTGCCGCGGGTCCCTCAGGACGTCGTGGGCGTCGCCGTGTTCGACGACTTTCCCCTTGTCCAGCACGACGATCCGGTCGGCCAGTCGGGACACGACGCCGAGGTCGTGGCTGATCAGGACGACCGTGCACGGTAAGCCCGCGAGCAGGTCGAGCAGGCCGGCCTGGGTGATGGTGTCGAGCCCGGACGTGATCTCGTCGCACACCAGAACCTCCGGCCGGGCGAGCAGCGCCCGGACGAGCGCGGCCCGCTGCAGTTCGCCCCCGGACAGGCCCGCCGGGCGCCGACGGGCCGTCTCCGGGCTGATCCCGACTCTTGCCAACTCCTCCAGCGCGAGAGCGGACGCCTCGGCCTTCGAGGCGCCACGCAGGCGCACGGCGGTCCGGGAGATCTGGTCCAGCACCGTCCGGTGCTCGTCGAATGACGCGCGGGCGTCCTGGAAGACGTACTGCACGCCCGTCAGCTGGGGCGGGGCCCCGTCCACCAGGATCGTTCCGTCCCAAGTGGAGTGCAGCCCCACCACGCAGCGGGCGAGGGTGGTCTTGCCGCTGCCGGAACGCCCGACCACGCCGAGACACTCGCCTGCCCCGGCGGCCACGGTCACCTTGTGCAGCACCTCCGCCGACCGGTGCCGGGCGCTCAACTCCCGCACGTCCAGCCGCGGTTCCCGCTCCACGGCGGCGGGCGGCACCTGGATCTGGGGCTGGGCCTCGATCAGCGCCCGCGTGTAGTCGTCACGCGGCGAGGTCAGCACCTCGTCGGCCGGACCAGCCGCGACCACCCGACCCGCCCGCAGCACCACGATCTCGTCGGCCAGCGCCCGCACCACGTCGAGGTCGTGGGTCAGGATCACCACCGCCACACCCTGGCGCGCGACCTCCGCCAACTCGGCGGTGATCTCCGCGCGGGTGATGGCGTCCTGCCCGGTCGTCGGCTCGTCGGCGATGATCACGGCGGGCTCCCGCACCAGGATCTGGGCGAGCACGACCCGCTGCTGCTGCCCGCCGGAAAGCTGGTGCGGATACCGGTCAAGCAACTCCTCGGGCACCCGCGCCCGCCGCAGCGCGGTGGCGATCGCCGCTTCGTCGCCGATCTCGCGGAACACCGCGCTGATGCGGCGAACCGGATTGAGCGCGGCCGACGGGTGCTGCGGCACGAACCCGGCGGTCCCGCGCACGGTCACGCTTCCACTGACCCGCACCCCCGCCGCGTGCTCGCCCAGCAGCGCCAGCCCGGTCGTCGTCTTCCCGCTGCCCGACTCGCCGACCAGCGCCAACACCCGCCCGGCCGTCAGCGCGAAACTCACCCCATCGACCAGGGTCCGGGTGTCCGTCTCGGCGCGCAGACCCTCCACATGCACGACTGTCACGTCCGCGCCTCCTTCCGCAAAGCCTTGTCGAACACCAGGTTCAGCCCGATCGACAGCGCCACGATCAGCAGCGCGGGCGCCACCACGGCCAGGGGCTGCAGGAACAGCCCGCCGCGGTTGCGGTCGACCATCACCGCCCAGTCCGCCGCGTCCGGCGCCACCCCGATCCCGAGGAAGCTCGCCGACGCCACCAAATACAGCGCGCCGGTCAGCCGGACACCCACGTCCGCCGCGAGCGTCCGCACCATGGACCGTCCGATGTAGACGATCGACTTCCGCCACCACGACTCGCCCTGCAGCCGCATGGCTTCCAGTGCGGGCCGCCCGGCGATCTCCAAGGCCGCTGCCCGCGAGATCCGTGCGACATCAGGGAAATTGATCAGCGTCACGATCCCGACGATCACCGCGATGCCCTGCCCGGCGATCGTGGCCAGCAGGATCAGGACCAGCAGCGACGGAATCGCCAGGAGCAGATCCAGCGGTCGCATCAGCACCTCGTCGACGACCCGCACCCGCGACGTCGCCGCCAGCACACCCCACGGCACGCCGACGACGTACGCCCCCGCCGTGGCCAGCAGCGCCACCAGGACCACCGACTGCCCACCGGCCAGCACCTGGTGCCACACGTCCCGCCCGACAAAGTCGGTGCCAAGGAAGTGGTCCGGCATGAACGGTGCGCCCCGGGTCTGGGCCTCGGGCACGAACAGCGGCCCGATCAGCGCCAGCAGCAGCGGGACCGCGATCAGCAGCCCACCCACCCCGAACCGCCTCATCGGACCCCCACCGCCCGCGGCGACAGCCGGAACGCGACGAGGTCGGCGATCAGGTTCACCGCGACGGTCGTCACGGCGAACACCACCGCGAGCCCTTGCACGACAGGCAGATCGCGGCTCGCGACCGCGTCGACGAGCGTCGTGCCCAGACCCGGGATGACGAACACCGCCTCCACCACGATCACCCCGCCGAGCAGCCAGTCCGTCGTGCGTGCGACCTGCTGGACGGCGGGCGCGAGCGCGTTCGGCAGGGCGTGCGCGAAGCGGACCCGGCCGACGCTGAGCCCGAGCCTGCGCGCGTGCCGGACGTAGTCCGACGACAGCGCCTCGATCATGCCCGCGCGGACCAGCCTGCTGATCGAGCAGATCGGCCGGGCCAGCAGCACGACCAGCGGCAGCACCAGCACCTCAGGGTGGCCCAGCAGATCTCCGCCGACCCCCACCGCGGTCGGCGGCAGCCAGGCGAGGTGCACCCCGAACAGCGCGATCAACACGACCGCCAGCGCGAACTCCGGAATCGAGTGCAGCCCCACGCTGATCGACGTCAGCACCCGATCCAGCCTGCTGCCCTCACGCAGCGCGGCCAGCACCCCGACCATGACCGACAGCGGGACCAGGAGCACCAGAGTCAGCACCGCGAGCACCGCCGTCGGCGCGAGGCCGTTGGCGAGGAAGGCCGAGACCGGCCTGCCCGAGACGATCGAGACGCCGAAGTCCAGGTGCGCCAAGCCCCACAGCCAGGCGCCGAACCGTTCCAGCGGCGGCCGGTCGAGACCCATCGCCGTGCGGATCTGCTCGATCCGCTCCGGATCGGGGTCGTCTCCGGCGAGCGCCACCGCGGCGTCCCCTGGCAAGGCCTGCACCAGGAGGAACACCACGGTGGCGACGGCGATGACCTGGATGACCCCGAAGGCCAGCCGGTTCACCGCGTAGCGGCCAAGACTCACCCGAGCCACACCTTGTCGAACCGCGCCCAGTCCAGCGTGTTCGCCGGTGCCGTCGCCACACCGCTGACGTTGCGGGCGGTGCCGACGATCCAGTCCGCGAAGCCCCACATCAGGTAGCCGCCCTCGGCGTGCAGCGAGCGCTGCATCTCCGCGTACACCGCGCCGCGCGCCTTCTCGTCCGCCGTGGACACCGCCTTCTGATACAGCGCGTCGAACTCGGGCCGGGTCCACTTGGTGACGTTGGTGCCCGAGGTGCTCAGCAGCCGCTGCGCGATGTGCGTCTCGATCGGCATCGCGCCGGAGCGGAAGCTCGACATGGAGCCGTTCTTGAGCGTGTCGGCCCAGTAGGTGTCCTTGTTGCCCGTGACAACCTCGATCGTCAGCCCCGATCCCTTGACCTGATCGGCGAAGATCGTGGCCGCCTCCACCATCCCGGCCGCGGCGGTGGACGTGTCGAGCTTGATGGTCATGCCCTCGGCGCCCGCCTTGCGGATCAGGTGCTTGGCCTTGTCCAGGTCGCGGGTGCGCTGCGGGAGGTCACCGGCGTAGTACTGCGAACCCTTGCCGAACAGGTCGTTGCCGATCTGCCCGCTGCCCGCCAGGGTCGACTCGACCAGCTGCGCCCGGTCGGCCAGCAGGTACATCGCCTCACGCAGGTCGCGGTTGTTGAACGGCGCCCGGTCGAGCTTCATCGCAAACGCTTGCACCGCGCTGTTGGGGGAGCGGACGATCGTCATCCGGTCACTTGAGCCGTGCGCCCGCGCGGTGGTCGGGGTGAGGTCGTGGGCGTACTCGACCTGGCCGCCGAGCAGCGCGTTCGTCCGCGCCGACTCCTCGTTGGCGATCACGAAGTGCAGCTCGTCGAGGTGCGGAGCGCCCTCCCAGTACTGGGGGTTCTTCTTCAGCAGCACGGACTTGCCCGGCTCGAACGAGACGAAGCTGAACGGGCCCGAGCCGACCAGTTTGGTGAAGTCCTCGGTGCCCTCGGGGATGATGTAGGCGCCGAACGCGGCCAGCGCGTTGGGGAATTCGATGAACGGGCGTTTCAGCGCGAACTCGACGGTCCGGTCGTCGATCGTCTTGCTGTTCGGCAGGTCGATCAGCGACAGGCTCGACTTGGCGCGGAACGCGCGCTTCGGGTCGAGGATGCGGGCGTAGCTGGCGAGCACGTCCTGGGCGCGCACCGGCTTGCCGTCGTGGAACACGGCCTGGCGCAGGGTGATCCGCCAGCGGGTCAGGTCGGCGTTGGGCTCCCACTTCTCGGCCAGGCGCGGCTGCGCGGAGACGTCGGCGCCGAGGTCGGCGAGCTTGTCGAACATCGCCTTCGACCGGGCGGCCTCGACGAACAGGTTCGCCAGGTGCGGGTCGAGGACTTCTTTGGCGCCGCCGCCCGCGAACGCGGCACGCAGCCGTCCACCCGCTTTCGGGGCGCCCGTGGTCGCCGACGGTGTCGAGCAGCCCACGAGGGTGGCCACGGAGAGCCCGGCGGTGATTCCGAGGAAGCCGCGGCGGCTGAGTTCGGGGAAGTGGGTCATGGGGAGATCCCTTTCAGTGGTGCGGGCGCAGGCGCGCCACGACGTGCAGGCGGTCACCGGACAGCGAGCCTCCGAGCTCGGCGTCCGGTGTCCACGGTGTGTCCGTGCGTGGTCCCGGTTCGTCGAACAGGGCGAGCACGTCGAATCCGGCGAGGTCGAGCAGCAGGCGGATCTCCTGCGGGAACAGCAGTCGCCACGCGGAGCGTTGGACCAGCGGCTCGGCGCGGCCGGTCCACGTCCACTCGCGTCGTCTGAGCAGGAGTTGGTCGGCGTGATCGATCCACAGGGTGGTGTGGGAGGTGTAGTCGACGCCTTGCCACGTCACCGTTCGGGTGCGGGTGCCGTGGAGTAGCTCGGTGTTGCCGAGGAAGAAGGCGCCGTTGCGCATCTCGGCGATCAGCAGACCGCCCGGGGTGAGGTGCTCGCGGCAGCGGGTGAGGAACGCGCTGAGGTCGGGGTTGGTGTGGCAGTAGAGGAAAGCGCTGTCGAGGCAGGTGATGACGTCGACCGTGCGGCCCAGGGCGAAGGAGCGCATGTCGCCGACGACGAAGTCCACCTGATCGTGGTGGCGGCGGGCGTGCTCCACCATGGCCTCGGAGCTGTCGAGGCCCGTTGCCTGGTAGCCGTTGCGGGTCAGGTAGCCGGCGTCGCGGCCGGTGCCGCAGCCGATGTCGAGGAGCTTGGGCCCGCCGTCGAAGCGGGTGACGAGGTCGTGGACGAACCGGGCGGCGACGTGGTCCGGGTCCGGGAATTGCTGTTCGTAGAGCTCGGGGTTGTCGGTCAGCAGGTTCATCCCACGGCCTCCTTCGTCAGCGCGCCGCGCCGGTGCAGCACCAGCACGGCGCAGGCGCAGACCAGTCCGATCGCCATACACACCAGCGAGGCGAGGGTGTTGCTCACCTCGCTGGCCCAGCCGATGGCCGCGTTGGCCCCCGCGGCGACGACACCCGAGGCGAGGTAGAACATGCCGAAGTAAGTGCCCGCCAGGTTTTCCCGGCCGAACGTGGGGATGAGCTCGTAGACGAACGGGTGCGTGATCATCACCCCGAAGGACAGCCCGAGGGTCGCGATCAACACCCCGGCGACACCGAGGTCGAGCGCTGTGGCGATGAACCCGCCGCCCATCACCGCCAACCCGAGCGCGATCGCCCGCCCACGCGCCATCCTGGCGCCGAGCAGCCGGGTGATGCGGACCTGGAACAGCAGACTGGCCACAGTGGACACCAGGAACACGGCGGCCACACTGGCGGCGCTGCCGGTCGCGCGTTTCGCCTCCATCGGGAGCACCAGGTACAGCTGGTTCTGCAGGGCGAACATGCCGGTCAGCGCCAGGGTGAACGCGATGAACCGGCGGTTCGCCAGGCATTCGCGCCAGTCGCCGATGACCGTGCCGTCGTGTGGTTGCACTGCCCTGGCGGGCAGGACCATGGCCTGCGCGATTGTCAGGAGGGCGAAGATCCCGGCCGCCACCAGGGCGGACACCCGGAAGTCACCCCACAGGAGCAGCACGCTGCCGAGCACCGGCCCGAGCAGTGCGCCCGCCTGCGCGAACACGTTGAACAGCGCGAACGCGCCGGCCTTGTCTTCGGCCTCGATCGCGATGTAGGCGCGGACCGCGGGGTTGAACAGCGCGCCGGCGAGTCCACTGAGGACGGAAGCGGCCAGCAGGATGGCCAGGGACTCGCCCGCGGCAAACATCCCGAACCCGAGCGTCCGCAGGGCACACCCGGCGATGATCACCCGCCGCGGCCCGAGCCGATCGGACGCCGAACCGCCGACGAGGAACATGCCTTGCTGGCTCAGCGTGCGCACCCCGAGCACGATCCCGACCATCGCGACGGACATGCCGAGGTCGTCGGTCAGGTGGGTGGCGAGGTAGGGGATGAGCAGGTAGAAGCCGGTGTTGACGCCGAACTGGTTGACCAGCAACAGCCGCACGGAAAGGGGAAAGCGCCTCACCGTGCGACCACCCCGAGGCCGGGCGCGTCGGTCAGCCGCAGCGTGCCGTCTTCGCCGCCGATGCCCTGCCAGGGGTCGTGGGCGAGCAGGAGGTGGCCGTCGAGGTCGATCCAGCGGGCCTGGCCGCTGAGGTGCACGGCCGGGGCGATCCCCAGTGAACTCGCCACCAGACAGCCGAGCATCACGTCCATCCCACCCTCGCGGGCTGCCGCGATGAGCTCGCGGGCCGCGCTGAGGCCGCCGCACTTGGCGAGCTTGATGTTGACCCCAGCCACCGCGCCCGCGAGCGCCCGCACGTCGGCCACCGTGGCGGCGTCCTCATCGGCGATCACCGGGACCGCGACGCGCTCACTCACCCACGCCAGCGACTCGAGCTGCCCTGGCGCGATCGGCTGCTCCACCGCGTTGACGCCGTAGTCGGACATCCGGTCCATGACCCGCACGGTGTGTTCGGCGCTCCACCCGCCGTTCGGGTCGAGAAGCAACCGCGCGTCCGGCGCCATCGCCCGGATCGCGGCCAACACCGCTTCGTCGTGCTCCGATCCCAGCTTCACCTTGAGCACCCGGAACCCTCGCGCCACCAGCGCCGCGGCCTGCCGTGCGGCCTGCTCGGGCGACGAGATCCCGATCGTGTAGGCGGTGGGCGTGTCACTCCACTGTGGACTGCCGACCAGTTCCCGCACCGGCACGCCCAGGCGCTGCCCGATCAGGTCGTGCAGGGCCGCGTCGACCGCCGCCGTGACCCCAGGAGCGTCGATCTCAGGCAAAGCAGCCAGGAGCGCCGCAGGGTCGTCGAAGTCGGCCGCGACGGCCTGGAACTCCTTGAGCAGCACGATGATCCGCGGAACGTCGAGCCCGTAGTAAACGCTGGTCACGACCTCGCCGTGGCCAACGTGTCCGTCGCACGACACGACCACCCGCACCGCGTCCCGCCGAGCCATGGTCGAGCGCGAGATGCGCAGGGGAGTGGTCAGCTCCAGGCGGTAGACCGTCCAGTCCAGCCTCACGCGGGCACCGCCAGCTCGGCGCGGGCACTGGGCACCGTCACCGACCGGCACCGCGCCCAACCGGTGACCTCCACCGACTCCGCGTGCCCGATCTCCACCGGCCGGTCCGCCGCGCGGCCGAACAGGCCACGGTCACGGCAGAAGCCGTCATCGAAGATCGTGCCCAGATACCGGTGCGGCCCGTCCGGGAACACCGTGGCGACCACCGCGCCCGCCTCGACCCTGGCCACCCACGCCGACACCAGCGCCACCGCGCCGGTGCTCCAGCCGCCGGTCACGAAGCAGTCCCGCGCGAGCCGTCGGCACGCGTCGACAACCTCGGTCGGCCCGACCCAGTGCACCTCGTCGAACTGGTCGTAAGCCACGTTGCGCGGGTAGATGCTGCTGCCCAGGCCGCGCATGACCCTGGCCCGAGCGGGCTGGCCGAAGATCGTCGAGCCGATCGTGTCCACACCGACCAGCCGCACGTGCGGCCAGTGCGCGCGCAGGGTCTCGATGATCCCGGCGCTGTGTCCACCGGTGCCGACACTGCACACCAGCACGTCGAGCCGGTCGAGTTGCTCGACCAGTTCCCGCGCGAGCGCCGCGTACCCGGCGGGGTTGTCCGCGTTGTTGTACTGGTCCGGCCAGAACGCGTCCGGCAGGTCCCGGCACACCGCGCGCAGCCGGTCGAGCCGGGCCTGCTGCCAACCCCCGGTCTGATGTGGACGGTCAACGATCTCCAGCCGGGCGCCGTGGGCGTGCAGAAGCGCGCGCATCGACGGTTCCAACTCCGCGTCGACGACCAACACCACCGGGTGCCCGAGCGCCTGGCCCGCGAAAGCCAACCCGACCCCGAGCGTCCCGCTGGTCGACTCGACCACCGCCGCCCCCGGCCGCAGCTCACCGCGGGCCCGCGCGGCCAGCAGCATCGCCACCGCCGACCGGGCCTTCATCCCGCCCGCGCTCAGGCATTCCAGCTTCGCCCAGAAACCGCCGTGCCCATGCGGCAGCGGTGTGTCGATGTACGCGACCGGTGTCTTGCCCAAGAGGTCGAGCAGGTGCGCGTTCGCGCGGATCACTTCGGCTCCCCGCGGTAGAGGTGGATCGTGGTCGGCCCGCCGTCGAGCCAGAAGAACGGGAACGGCTCGGCCGACACCGCCGACACCCCGCCGCCGATGAACCACGGCAGCACCGCGCTGCCGGTCTGCGCGAACAACACGACTTGACGGCCCGCGCCCAACAGCCCTTCGAGGCTCCCGTTGCCCACGGTCATCCCCGACGCGAGCACGATGTCGCAGCCACCCAACGCGTCCGCCACGTCGGTCACGACCGGTTCGTCCCACTCCGTCCGGCCGCCCTTGAGGTCGCACGGGACATAGGGCAGCCCGCGTTCACGCAGGTGGTGCAGCAGGGAGTTCACGACGCCGACGACCAGCACCCGTGAGTTCGGCGCCGGGTCGATCAGGTCGACGACGGCCGCCGCGCGCGCCATGGACTTGTCCAGCGAACTCCCAGCGGGGATGGTCACCTGCTCGGCGCCGGAAGTCTCGTGCGGGTGCGCGG
>NZ_JBOHGC010000417.1:0-16170 GCF_050699995.1 Actinokineospora sp.
ACCTAGACCCGGCGGCCGACGCCCTCGTGGTCGAGGACGATTCCGTCCGCGTCGACGACCAGCGTGCTGGTGGTCCCGGCGCCGGTGAACTCGATGACCGCGCGGTCCTCGGTGATGGACACCGTCCGGTAGGTCGCCCGGACCAGGCTCACCGCGAGGTCGGGCAGCCCGACGAACACGACCGGGATCTCCGCCTCGCCCGCGACCCGGTGCAGGCCCAGCCCGCGGATCGGCAGCGTGTGGAACGTGACCGCACCGGCGACGGCGACCGTGACGGACCCGTCGAACTCGTCGCGCCGGGACACCCCGTCGCGGTCGACCAGCCAGACACCGTCCTCGGTGCGGCTGAGCGAGATCTGCCGCTCGTCCTCGGCGGTGGTGGTCCGCAGCAGCAGCCTGCCCGCGGTGGCCCCCTCCACGGAGGCCTCGAACGACGCGCTGAACGCCTCGGACGATTCGTCGGCCGCGGCGATGATCCGGCCGGACGCGCGCAGCCTGCTGTCGCTGACCAGCAGCCGGACCGACTCCAGCCGGGCCGGGCTGTCGCACTGCCAGGTCAGCATCGAGGGTTTGCGCGCAGCAACGGAACGGGCCCCTCCCTGAGGAAGGACCCGCTCGTCGCTCTGCCTGTCCAAGCTCACGCCTGGGTGCCCTCGGGGGCTTCCGGAGCGGCTCCGGGCTTGTCCGGGATCATGTCCTGGACCTTGTTCACGACACCGTCGATCTGCTCGTCGTGGCCGAACTTGCTCTTGGCGAACTCGCCCGCCTTCTCGACGCCCTGCTCGATCTTGTCGCCGTGCTCCTCGACAAGGTCCGCTGCCTTGTTCTTGAGCTCGTTGAAGTCGATACCCATCAGTGCTCCTCACGCACTCCCCGACTCGGGCGCGCACCCGTGCAGGGTACCCAACCAAGTCTTGCCGTCCCACTGCGGAAGCTGTCGGAAGCTGCTCCGCGTGGATCAACTTACTCATTTCGGCACAGTCCGCGACCCGACGCACACACGGGTGAGGCCCCGCCGGACAGGTCCGACGGGGCCTCACGCAGTGCGTTTATCAGGCGTTGCGGCGGCGGCGCTGGTAGATGAGCGCACCGGCGCCCGCGCCGACGAGGCCGAGGCCCACGAGCGCCGGGACCAGGATCGACGCACCGGTGTCCGGCAGGTCGGAGCCCTGCGGGGTCGGGGCGGGGGTCGTGGTCGGCGCCGGAGTCGTCGGGGCCGGAGTGGTGGTGGTCGTCGTGGTCGTGGTGACCGGAGCGGCCTTCCACTCGCCCTTGGCGGTGGCCTCGACCTTCAGCTCGGAGGACTTGGCGACGATCAGCGACTGGGCGCGCTTCTCGGCGTAGTTCGGCACCATGAAGAGCCTGCCGACCTCGACCTGCGACATGCCCTTGAGGGTGAACGAGCCGTCGCCCGCCTTCGCGTCCGCCGGGACCTTCAGGAACAGCTCGGCGCCGTCCTTGATGTCCTTGGCGGCGATCTCCTTGCCGTCCTTGTCGGTGACCGTGACACCGTCGGGCAGCGAATCCACGATCTCGGCGACCGGGCCGTTGGTCGCGACCTTGAACGGGCCGACCAGCTCACCCGCCGTGCCCTTCGCGCTCTCGGGGCTGATCTTCAGCTCCGGCTCGGGCTTGGGGGCGATCTCGGTGGCCGAGGCGATCAGGTGCTTGTAGAGCGCCAGGACGTCCTTGGCCGAATTGGGAGCGAACGGGGTCGGGTCGGACTCGTCGACATCGATGCCGTCGCTGAAGTGCCAGATCGCGGCCTGGGTGGCCCCGATGGCTTCCTTCTCGTCAAGGTCCGAGAGACCGGGAAGCGCCTGCAGTTCCTCCACTTTCTTGCGCGGGACGCTGTTGTGCAGAATCCAGTTGATCTTCCCGCTGTTCGTCTTGAAGCGGTCCGTTGGGTGCTGGTCCCAGGGCACCTCGACCATCTCGCGCTCGCTGGAGGCACGAACGTGGATCTCCACGCAATAAACCTGGAGCATCGAGCCGTCGGAGAGCTTGAAGTCCGACAGCACCGGCTCGGTCACCCAGGTGGGGCTGACCCGCACGCGCACGCCCTCCTTGCCCCCGTTTTCCTGCCAGGTCCCCTTGGCGGGGTCGGCGGCCGAGGCGGGCATGGCGGCCAGCGTCAGAGCGGCCGCGGTAGCTGCGAGCACGGCGCCAGCGCGGCGCATCGGGAAGCGAGTTCCCATGGAATCTCCTTGATCAGATCCGACGACGATCCCTGCAAACGATGGATGCGGCGTGGATGCGCAATACCCGCCGCTGCTGTTTCCCCGAATAGATCAACTCACCCGATTGAGTAAGATCATCCTGCTCAGCGTCGCGAACTCTACTCAGCGTTGAAGGCACCCACTCACTGGGGTGACCCCTAAGCGGGTTAGCCGGACCGTCAGGCGAAACAGAGGTGGATTGCCACCCGCCTTGAAACGAATACGCCGTTGCGCCTGCGGCACTATCGTCGGCCCGTGACCGAGTGGCGGAACGAAGATCCGATGGGTGAACAGGTGCCGGAGAACCACCCCCCGGCACTGTCCACTTTCACCGAATTGCCCCCGCCGACCAGGTCGCTATTGCCCGCGATCCTGAGCGTCATCGCCATCGCGGTCATTGTCGGAACCGTTATCGCCATCGGGGTAATGAACCGGAATGACGGTACCCCGGAAGCGGTGCCCGCCGTGACCGCGGCCCCGGTCACGTCCGCTTCCAGCGCCGTCGTCAACACCGCGGCCCGCCTTACCTACCAGGTCCCCGGCGACTGGGTGGCGTCCGACAAAGCCGTCGACGTCCTCGGTGTCCGGTTCACCGGCGCCGCCGAGTACGGCGGCTATGACTGCGCGGGCGCCCACCGGGTCCGGGCACGGGTGGTCGGCGCCGCGGCACAGCGGACGGCGGGCAAGCCCCTCGATCCGGAGTCGACCGCCGCCGCCTTCGCCAATGCCTTCGCTGAGGCGTCCTACCCCGGCGCCAAGATCGACGCGCCGACCAACGGGAAGACGCAGGTCGACGGCAGGGAGGCCGCCGTGGTCACGGCGAAGGTGAGCCTGAAGGCCGACGCGCCGTGCCTGCCGACGCGGGCCGAGGTGACGGTGCTGGCCGTCGAACTCGGCCCCGGCGCCGCCCTGCTGGTCATCACGAACGACCTCGCGGGCGGGCCCGACAGTCCGAGAGCACTGCCCGGCCCGATCGCGCACACGATCATCGAAAGCGCCCGCCGGAACTAGCCTTCCCAGTGCTCGACGACCTCCGCGAGCACCGAGAGCGGCAGCGGCCCACCGCCTAGAACCAGGTCGTGGAACCTACGGATGTCGAACGCATCACCAAGCCGGTCTTTGGCCGCCGCGCGGATACGCAGGATCTCGAGCCTGCCGACCATGTAGGACAGCGCCTGACCCGGGTACGCGATATACCGGTTGACCTCGTTGCCGATCTCGAGCGCGGACAACGGGGTGTTCTCTCGCATGTACGACACCGCCTGCTCCCGGCTCCAGCCCTTCGCGTGCAGCCCGGTGTCGACCACCAGCCGCGCCGCCCGCAGCGAGTCCATCGAGAGCATGCCGAGGCGGTCGACATCGCCGCTGTAGAGACCCATCTCCTCGGCCAGCCGCTCGGTGTAGAGCCCCCAGCCCTCGGCGTAGGCGTTGACGTCGGCGAGCTTGCGCAGCATCGGCAGGCCGGTCAGCTCCTGCGCGATCGTCAGCTGGAAGTGGTGCCCCGGCACGGCTTCGTGGAACGCGGTGACCTCGGCGACGAACCGGTCGCGCTCGTGGGCGCGGTCGGTGTTGGCGTAGTACACCCCGGGCCGCAGGCCGTCGAGCGACGGCGGCATGTAGTACGCGGCGGGCCCGCCCGGCGCCTCGGCGGCGGGGACCGGCTGCACCTGGCAGCGCTGGCCGGGCAGCGTCCCGAACCACTTCGGCGCCTCGGCCTCGGCCCGTTCGATGGTTTTGCGCGCGTGCGCGAGCAACTCCTCGCCGTCGCGCCAGCGCATGGCCGGGTCGGTGATCATCCGCTGGAAGATCACGGCCTGGTCGCACACGCCGAACACCCGCTCGCCGATCTCGGCGTACTCCTCACGCAGGGCCGCGATGAGGTCGAGGCCGGTCTGGTGCAGGTCCTCCGGGGTGCGGTCGGTCGTGGTGTGCGCCCGCGACAGGGCCGCGTAAGCCGCCTCGCCATCGGGCAGCGCGCACAGGCCGGGCCGGGCGTCCGGCCTGCCGTGCGGGGCGATCTCATCGGCGAGCGTGTCGCGGTAGCGGGCGAACGCGGGCCGGACCAGGTCGGCGACGACGCGCGCGCGCTCGGCGTTGAACTCCTCGCCATCGAACTGCTGTGAGAGCAGCGGGTCGGTGTCCGGCGAGCCGAGGTACCGGTCGAGGTGCGCGACAGCCGCGTCGACGAGCCTGCGCACAGGCACGCGGCCCGCTGCGACGCCCGCGCGGTGGCGCTCGGTCACCGCGTCGAGGTGCTCGGGCACCGCGCTTAGCCGGTTCAGGTAGGACTTCGCCCGCTCGGCGTCGGGCAACGCGATCATCGGCAGCAGGGTGAGCAGCGCCGAGGCGGGTCCGACGAAGAAGTCGGAGATCGTGTACTCGATCATCCGCGAGTCGATGCGGTCGATCGCCGCGCGAGCCTGCTGCGCGACGACCTGCCCGGTGACGTCGGTCGAGTTCGCGGCTCGGGCCGCGATGTCGGAGACCTTCGCGCGCAGCGCCCGCTCGGCCTCCTCCGACGGATCCGACAGCCGGTCGTCGTAGCCGGGCAGGCCGGTCAGGGTCGCGCCGAGCGGGTCGGCGTCCATCAGCGCGTCGAGCAGTTCGTCCGCGAGCGCGGTCCCCCCAGTGGTCATGCGCCCGAGGCTACGCGCGCGCGTGTAACGATGTGGTTCCCGCGCACAGGAGGCATTTCATGGTCATGAACCGACAGTCTTACGCCGTCGAGGTCACCGCGAGCAGCCGCGCCGACGCGGCGACGATCTTCGCGTTGGTCGCCGACGGCGCTCGCTGGTCGGAGTGGGCGGGACCGGTGATCGCGCACTCGTCGATGGAGCGGCTCGGCGACCCGGCGCCCGGCGGTGTCGGCGGAGTGCGGCTGCTGGGGCGCAAGCCGGTGCTCGTGCGCGAGGAGACCTTGGAGTACGAACAGGACCGCCGCCATGTGTACGCGCTGCGCACGCCGTCGCCGATGAAGGACTACCGCGGCGAGATCACGCTGACCCCGCGCGAAGACGGCGGCACCGATGTCGTGTGGCGGGCGAGTTTCACCGAGCTGGTGCCCGGCACTGGGCCCGTCCTGCGATTCGGCCTGAACAAGGGCATCCAGCTGCTGAGCCGCAAGCTGCTCAGCGCGGCCCAGCGCTGACCGCGGCGGCCAGCCCGTCCGCCCAGAGCGCGTAACCGGCCTCCGACGGGTGGAACCGGTCGGCGCAGAACAGGTCACCGTCGATCAGCTCGTGCGGCAGCGGGACGTGGGCGGCGCCAGGCACCTGCCGGGCGATGCGCGCGGCCGCGGCGTCGAGTTCGGCGGCGCGCAGGCCGAGCACCGAGCGCAGCGGGCGAGGCAGCGCCGGGAAGCGGGCCATCGGCGGGACACCGGCGAGCACGACCCGGCCGTGGGTCGCGCGCAGGTCGATCAGCAGGCGCAGCAGGTCGCGGGTCCAGCGGGTCGCGGTGTGGAACTCGATCACGTCGTTGACGCCGAGCACGACCACGACGATGTCGGCCGGGTCCAGGGCGGGCGCGAGCTCCGTGCGGGTGACGTGGGCGTTGGCGCCGATCCTCGCCGAGACCTGCCAGCTCACCGCGTGCCCACGAGCGGACAGCGCTGCCGCGAGTCGGCCCGCGAGGCCGACGTCATGCGTCCGCGCACCCACGCCCGCGGCCGTCGACTCGCCGAGAACGGCCAGCCGCAGGGGATCACCCGCGCCGGTCGTGGTCCCCGTGGTCGGGCCTTCTGCGCCGGGCAGCCGCGGAATGGTGCGGCGCATGGTGAGACCTTGCACGGCCAGCACCGGCAGCAGCGCGGCCGTGGCCAGGGTCGCGCGCATCAGCGGGCCGCTTCCTGCGCGCGCCACTTCTCCTGCATAGCCGCTGTCTCGGCCTTGAGGAACAGGAAGAACCGGCGGGTGTCGTCTATCCGCTTGCCCGCGCGCGAGTCCGTGCCGAGCGCTTCCGCGCCGTCGGTGAGCGCCGAGTTCCAGGCGTCGTAGAGCTTGTCGCGGTTGGTGATCGCCTCGAGCCAGGTGTTGTCGTCGACGGCGTAGTGGTCACGCCGCTCGCCCGGCTCGCGTCCTTTGTGGACCAAGTGGACCTGGTCGAGATACCGCACCGCCCCCGAGATCGCGGCGGGGCTGACGTCGAGCGCTTCGGCCAGTTCGGCGGCGGTCATCCGGCCCGAGTCGGTCGCCAGCAGCCGGGTGAACACCCGAGCGGGCATCCGTGCCATCCCTGCTTCGGAGAGCAGCAGGGCGAAGCGCTCCACGAAGCGCGCCACATCGTCATCCCTGGAATCAGTCACGGGTTCACCTTCTCAGGTCGCATCGGCTGAATATTCACAAACTTCTGAAACAAGAGTAACTTCTGAAGCATGACAACCGCAATCTCGGTGTCCGGCCTGGTCAAGACCTTCGGCCGGACCCGTGCGCTCGACGGGCTTGACCTCACGGTGAAGACCGGGGAAGTCCACGGCTTCCTCGGACCCAACGGGTCTGGCAAATCCACGACGATCCGGGTCCTGCTCGGGCTGCTCAGAGCCGACTCGGGCAGCGCGACCCTGCTCGGTGGCGATCCGTGGGCCGACGCCACCGAGCTGCACCGCAGGCTCGCCTACGTGCCCGGCGACGTCTCGCTGTGGCCCAACCTCTCCGGCGGCGAGGTGATCGACCTGCTGGGCAGACTGCGCGGCGGCCTGGACAAGCGCAGGCGCGCCGACCTGCTCGAACGGTTCGACCTCGACCCGCGCAAGAAGGGCCGCACGTACTCCAAGGGCAACCGGCAGAAGGTCGCCCTCGTCGCCGCGCTGGCCTCCGACGTCGAACTGCTGCTGCTCGACGAGCCGTCCTCGGGCCTGGACCCGCTGATGGAGTCGGTCTTCCAGGAGTGCGTCGCCGAGGAGCGCGACCGCGGCCGCACGGTGCTGCTCTCAAGCCACATCCTCGCCGAGGTGGAAAGCCTGTGCGACCGGGTGAGCATCATCCGCGCGGGCCGCACAGTCGAGACCGGCACCTTGGCCGAGCTGCGCCACCTGACCCGCACGACGATCACCGCCGAGTTGGCCACGCCCCCGAACGGACTCGCGTCCCTGGCGGGTGTGCACGACCTCAAGGTCAATGACCACCACGTGTCGTTCGACGTCGACAGCCACGAACTCGACGCCGCGCTGCGCGCGCTCACTCACTCCGGTGTCCGGTCATTGACCAGCCAGCCACCGACGCTGGAAGAGCTGTTCATGCGCCACTACCAGGAAGACGTGGCGCGATGACCGGCACGTGGACGCTCATCCGGCTCGCGCTGCGCCGCGACCGGATCATCCTGCCGATCTGGATCGTGCTGCTCGGCCTGACACCGGCCACCACGGTCGCCGCCTATGAACAGCTCTACCCCGATGCGGCATCCCGCGCGATGCTCAACGTCTCGGCGGGCGCAAACCCGTCGCTCGCGGTGCTCTACGGGCCCGCTTACGACCTGAGCACGGCGGGCGGGTTCACCGCGTGGCGCTACGGGCTGTTCCTCGCGTTGTTCGCCTCGTTGATGAGCATCTTCACCGTCACCCGGCACACCCGCGCGGAGGAGGACAGCGGCAGGCTCGAACTGATCGGGTCCGGCGTCGTCGGCAGGCACGCCGCGCTTACCGCGGCCATCGCGACCGCGGCGGGGGCGAACGTGGTGATCGGCCTGGCCATCGGCATGGGCCTGACCGGGGCGGGCTTGAGCGCGTCAGGCTCCTTCGTGCTCGGGCTCGGGGTGGCGAGCGCGGGCCTGGTGTTCACCGCGATCAGCGCGGTGACGGCCCAGCTCACCGAGTACTCGCGTTCCGCGAACGGCATCGCGTGCGCGATCCTCGGCGGCTCGTTCCTGGTCCGCGGCGTCGGCGACTCGACGGTCTCGCTCGACTGGCTGTCGTGGCTGTCCCCACTGGCGTGGCCACAGCGGGCGAAACCGTTCATCGACGACCAGTGGTGGCCCCTGGGCCTCGCCGTGGTCGCCACGGCGGTGCTCGCCGCGGGCGCCTACCGGCTCGTCTCCCGGCGCGACCTCGGCGCGGGACTGCTGCCCGGCAAACCCGGTCCGGTCAACGCGCCCGCGTCGCTGTCGAACGCGTTCGGGCTGGCCTGGCGGCTGCAGCGGGGTGCACTGCTCGGCTGGACCATCGGCGTGGTGATCATGGCGGCGGTGTTCGGGTCGATCGCCAACGGCATCATCGATCTCGTCGGAAGCAACGACCAGATTCGCGAGATCATGCAGCGGATGGGCGCGGCGCAGAGCCTCGTGGACTCGTTCATCGCCGCCATCGCGGGCATGTTGGGAATCGTCACGGCGATGTACGCGACCCAGGCGGCGCTACGCGCGCGGTCGGAGGAAACCGGTGAGCGCGCCGAACCGGTCCTCGCGACCGGGGTCAGCCGCGTCTCGTGGGTGGCGAGCCACCTCGCGTTCGCCGTGGTCGGCTCGGCCGTGCTCCTCGCGTTCTCCGGGCTCTCGATGGGTTTCGCACACGGCCTTCGGGTCGGGGACCTCGGGCAGGTCGGCGGCATCCTCGCCGGGACGCTCGCGCAGCTACCGGCGGTCTGGGTCGCGGGAGCGGTCGCCGCACTGCTGTTCGGGCTGCTGCCGAAGTCGACGACCGCGGCCTGGGGCTTGGTCGGGGTGTTCGCGATGATCACGCTGTTCGGGCCCGCACTGCGGCTCAGCCAGTCCGTCCTCGACGTGTCGCCGTTCACCCACGTGCCCAAGCTCCCCGGCGCGGAGTTCACCGCGACACCGTTCCTGTGGCTCTCCGCTGTCGCGATCGTGCTCTTCGGGCTGGGAATCGCGGGATTCCGTCGACGGGACATCGGCTGACGGAATGCGCGCGCGGGTAATCGGGTTGACCCGATCAGGTCATCCCGACCTACAGTGCGCGCGCTGAACAACTTCTCTGGGGGCGGTCTCGGGTGTCGGTTGCAACGTTGGAACGGCCCGAGACCCTCCCCCGTGAAGTCTGGGTGCTGGTCTCGGCCAACTTCGTGATCGCGATCGGCTTCGGCCTGGTCGCACCGGCCTTGCCGACCTTCGCCCGCAGCTTCGACGTCAGCGTCACCGCGGCGTCCATTGTGGTCAGCGCGTTCGCGGTGGCCCGATTAGTCTTCGCGCCCGCGGCGGGTGCCTTGCTCAGCCGCATCGGCGAGCGGCGGGTGTACCTGATCGGCCTGTGGATCGTCGCGGCCAGCACCGGGGCCTGCGCCTTCGCCAACGACTACTGGCAGCTGGTGACCGTGCGGGCGCTCGGCGGCATCGGCTCCACGATGTTCACCGTGTCCGGCATCGCGCTGCTCATCCACCTGACCCCGGCAGGCGTCCGCGGCAAGGCCACGGGGCTGTGGGGCACCAGCTTCCTGCTCGGCACCGTCGTCGGACCGCTCGTCGGCGGCGGGCTGATCACCATCTCGCTGCGCGCGCCGTTCCTCGCCTACGCGGGCGCGCTCATCGTCGCCATCCTGATCGTGTGGCTGGCACTGCGGAACTCCACGCTCATCGCGTCGGCGAACGACGACCCGCAGCCCGGCATGCCGCTGCGGACCGCGCTGCGCGACAGCGGCTACCGAGCCGCCCTCGCCTCGAACTTCGCCAACGGCTGGGCGGCCTTCGGTGTCCGGGTGTCGCTGGTGCCCCTGTTTATTACCGAGGTACTGGACAAAGAGGACTCCTTCGCGGGCACCGCGCTCGCCGTGTTCGCCGCGGGCAACGTGGCGATGCTGATGTTCTCCGGCAGGCTGTCGGACCGGTGGGGCCGCAAACCGCCGGTGCTCATCGGGCTGACGGTCGCGGGCCTGGCCACGATCTCGATCGGCTACACCACGTCGGTCCCGGCGTTCCTGCTGGTCACGGCCATTGCGGGGATCGGGACAGGCATCCTCAGCCCGCCGCAGAGCGCCGCCGTCGCCGACGTCATCGGCAAGGCCCGCGGTGGCCAGGTCCTGGCGTCGTTCCAGATGGTCGCCGACATCGGGGCCATCCTCGGCCCGGTCATCGCGGGCATGCTCGCCGACCGGCTGTCCTACACCGCCGCCTTCGTCGCCACCGGCGCGTTGTCACTGGCCGCGGCCCTGGTCTGGCTGCCCGCAAGGGAGACGCTGCCGGCCAGGTCCGCCGAGAAGCCCGGTCACCCCACCCCCGAAGAGGCCATCGGGGCCGAACTTCCGTGACCCAGGGTGTTATAGGTTGCTCCGTTGGAGCGGAATCCGTTGATTTCAACCGGCAATGGAATCGAATGTGCTGCACGGCGTCCGGTCCGGTGGGAACCTTGGAGATAGGGCCTAGGGCGAGGCGAGTTGATCGGTATGACGGCAGTGTGGATCGTGACCGCGGTGGTGTTCGCGGCGTTCCTCATCTGGCGCCTGCGGCGGGCGAACCAGACGCTGTCCACCATCCTTCGCGAGGAACGCGAACGCACGGTGGAAGCCGACGTCGACGAACGCACCCCGCACCACCTGGGCAAACACCGCCGAACCTGACCCTGTGGATAACTTCCGCGCCGTATCGGCCCGGCGACGTAACGTGACCCCATGGCATTCACCATGGAATACACGAGCACCGTCCACGGCGTCACCTACGCTCTGACCGCGTCCCCCACGACCCTGGAACTCATCGGCGCCGCCGAGAACGGCGACATCGTCGCCGAGGGAACGATCCGCCTGCCCCCAGGCGGCGCCACGGAAGCCGCAGGCCTGGTCCGCCAGGCCCTCGCGACGATCGCGATCTTCGAAGGCAAGGCCCGACCCCGAGTGGCCAACTCCCACGCCCGCTGGACCCCCGACGACGACGCTTCCCTACGCGAAGACTGGCTGACCCAACCGTCGTCAACCCCAGCCACCACCGCGATCCGCGAGCTGGCGAAGGCCCGCGGCCGCTCTCCCGCGGCCATCCGCGCCCGCCTGGGCCGAATCGGCTGCGACCCGGACGTCGCCGGAAGGCTGCTGTCCCCGGAAACCGCCGAACTCCTCGGCCGCGACGCCATCGCCGGAGCCATCTGAGTCCATAGTGGAGTTACGGCTTTCCCTTGCTACGAAAAAGAACGACGCGTCACGCTTCCAGCTGATTGGAGAACAGCGTGTCCATGCTGATCGCCTGCCTGATCCCGATGCAGCGTGTGAGCTGTTCAGGCGGATGCTCTGCTTGCAGCACAACGCCATTAAGCAAAGCTCCAGGCCATCGGCCTGTTTCGGATGTGAAACCCCGGTCGCCAGCCGCCAGTCGGTCCGTTCCCAGGTCGTCCACAAGGGTGTGGACCACCTGGGAGCGACCCCACACCCTTGATCAGGCCGCCACGGCTCGCAAGTCCCGCCCTTCAGCCCGGCGCACTGCCGACAGCAGGGCTTCGGCGATCGCGTTCGCTTCGGTCAAGGTCACCTCAAGCTCGCCCTTGCCATCCACGGACAGCAGCACAGTCGGCCGGGCGTCGCGAATCCGCTGTTGGACGTAGGTGCTGACGAAGCGAACCGAGTAAAGGATGTCGCTTGCTCCCCTGAGCACGTCCAACTCCGCCAAGCTGAGCGGAATTTCGCTGCTCCACTCAGATATGTGGACGCGATCCAGCGGATGATCATTGGCACTGTGCAAACCGCCGCACCACGGCGGACAGGGTTCGCTCTGCCACCATGGCACTCCGGTGAGCTTGGCGGACTCGCCGGCCTCCTCCTCGCAGGCCCAGGCCTCTCGCGTCCGCGAATGGTGCACCAGGATGCGCTTGTTCTCGGGAGCCTCCGACACTCCGCACACGAAACAAGCCTTGCCACACAGCTGATCAGCTGTGGGAGCCCTCTCGCCTTCATCGCACACGCGGTCAAGATCTGCTGAGCTGACATCAGTCACGTTGACTCCTCGTGTCTCCGGGCCTGCCAGGCACCGACAACCGGGGCGACAGGCGAACGTTCGCGGTCCAGCCGACCGCTCACTCTTGAGACTCACTCGACCACGAGAAGTGATGCGACTCACCTCGGCTCATTCCCCAACAGCCCTGAAGTCCGACACCTTGGGGTTAACACAGACGGTTAAAGTTGATCAGGCGAAGTCGACGCGCGGACTTCGCGCTCCCCAGTCGAACCGAACGGACACCGCGCCGCAACTCGCACAAAACAACAAACTCCCTACATAGAGGGAGTTTGTTGACGTGCGCCCGAAGGGATTCGAACCCCTAACCTTCTGATCCGTAGTCAGATGCTCTATCCGTTGAGCTACGGGCGCGTGTTCAGTTGTGCTCGGCGAGCCGAGTAGTACAGCGGAGGCTCCGGGATTTGAACCCGGGATGGGGGGTTACCCCAAACCGCATTAGCAGTGCGGCGCCATAGACCAGACTAGGCGAAGCCTCCCGGGGAGCCCCAAGCCGCTCGGCGATAAGACTACACAGACCCCCAGGTGAGAGGCAAAACGCCCCCCTCTCAACGGCATATCCGCAGGTCAACGGCACCAAAGGCCACCTACCCACATCGCAAGCCCAGGAAGGTGGTCCTCAGCCACATCGACACCCGCGCCGCCCCCGCTAGAGTCGCGATTGCCACACCCAGAAGGAGGGGCACACATGGACAAAGTCGTCCGCAGCGCCGCCGATGCGGTCGCCGATATCCCGGACAACGCGAGCCTGGCCGTGGGCGGGTTCGGGTTGTGCGGCATCCCGAGCGTGCTGATTCAGGCCTTGCTCGCCAAAGGCGTGACGGGGCTGGACGTGGCGTCCAACAACTGTGGGGTCGACGACTGGGGGCTGGGCCTTCTCCTCCGCGAGCGGCGGATCGCCCGGATGACCAGTTCCTACGTCGGTGAGAACAAGGAGTTCGCTCGCCAGTACCTCTCCGGCGAACTCGAGGTCGAGCTCACCCCGCAGGGGACGCTGGCCGAGCGGCTTCGGGCCGGTGGCGCGGGGATTCCGGCGTTCTACACCCGGACCGGGGTGGGGACGCAGGTGGCCGACGGCGGGGTGCCGTGGCGGTATGACAGCGAGGGCAACGTTTCCATCGCCTCCCCGCCCAAAGAGGTCCGGGAGTTCGACGGGCTGGACTACGTCCTCGAGCGCGCCATCGTGTGCGACTTCGGCCTGGTCCGCGCCTGGAAGGGGGACCGGCACGGCAACCTCGTGTTCCGGGACTCCGCGCAGAACTTCAACCCGCTGTGCGCCCAGGCGGGACGCATCAGCATCGCCGAGGTCGAGGAGCTCGTGGAGCCCGGCGAGTTGGCCCCCAACGAGGTGCACCTGCCGGGCATCTTCATCCAGCGGGTCGTCCCGCTGACCGCCGAGCAGGCCGCCGACAAGCGCATCGAGCGCCGCACCGTCCGTCCGAAGCTGGAGGCCTGAGCATGGCACTTACCCGCGAGCAGATGGCCGCCCGCGCGGCCGCCGAACTGTCCGACGGCTCCTACGTGAACCTCGGCATCGGCCTCCCCACCCTGGTCCCGAACTACGTGCCCGACGACGTCGAAATCGTGCTGCAATCGGAGAACGGCATCCTCGGTGTCGGCGCGTACCCGTACGACGGCGAGGAGAGCCCCGACCTGATCAACGCGGGCAAGGAGACGGTCACCCTTCGCAAGGGGGCCTCGTTCTTCGACTCCGCCGCGTCGTTCGGGATGATCCGCGGCGGCAAGGTCGACGCCGCCATCCTCGGCGCCATGCAGGTGTCCAAAGTCGGAGACATCGCCAACTGGATGATCCCCGGCAAGATGGTCAAGGGCATGGGCGGCGCGATGGACCTGGTGCACGGCGCCAAGCACGTAGTTGTGCTGATGGAGCATGTCGCCAAGGACGGGTCTTACAAGATCGTCAACGAGTGTTCGCTGCCCTACACCGGTTTGCGGGTGGCGCAGCGGATCATCACCGACCTCGCGGTCATCGACATCACCGCTGACGGCCTCGTCCTGCGCGAGACCGCGCCGGGCGTGAGTGTCGACGAGGTGCGTGAGAAGACCGAGCCCGAACTCACTGTCGGTTCGGACGTCGTCGAGATGGCCGTCGCGTTCTGAATTGCGAACTCATCGTTCTGAACTGTGAAGTCGATGTTCTGAACGTGGGACTCGCGGGCCTGGCGGGGTGGGAGCCCCGCCAGGTCAGCGCAGGTGCGCGTCGAACCAGTTCAGCGCGCGCTGCCAGGCCTCGAAGCCGCCGGTCTCGAAGGCGAAGCGGACCACGTCCGTCGCGACGGGGGCCGTGGACGCGGCGTCGCGCAGTTTCTCCACCTGCTGTTCGGTGATGTCGTCGCCCTCGATGCGGTAGAGCCCCAGCCACGGGACCCGCAGGTCCGCGGCGACCTCGATCAGCGGGGGCAGACCGGCCGCGAGCGGCTCGATGATCCCGCCGCCCGCCACGGTCACCGCGGCCCCGATCGTTCGGCTGGCGGCGACCACAAGGGCGACCGCGCCGCCGAGTTCGAAGCCGATGACGCCGATCCGGTCGAGGTTCACCTTGCGCTCGGCGAGCCACGCGAACGCGATGTCGGTCGCGGCCAGCACCGACTGCCCCGACAGTTCGCTGACCTTGTCGCGGGCCTCCGCGTGGTCGACTTCGGCGGAGCCGCCTTCGTAGAGGTGGGGCACCACGATCAGCCAGCCCTCGGCGGCCAGCCCGGCCACCATCGCGAGCACGGCTTCGGTGATGCCACGGGCTTCGTGCAGGACGACGAGACCGCCGCGGGTCACTCGGTCGGGTTCGGCGTAGGTGAGGCGCAGCGCGCGGCCATCGGCCAGCCGGAAGTCCTCGGTGCGGGTCTGGGCCATGACCAAGCCAACCACGGGTGGGTGTGTCCTCGTCAACGTGATCACTCGCTCACCCGCCGTATCGGGCTAGATTCGGGGCAGCGGCAGCGTGGCCGCCACCCGTGACGACGAGGAGCTTCGATGAGTGTGCGTACTCGCGCCGACCTGGACGCCCTGCCCGGTTATGTGCCGGGTCGGACAATTCCGGGCGCGATCAAGCTCGCCAGCAACGAGGTGTCGCTCGGCCCGCTGCCGAGCGTGGTCGAGGCGATCGCCCAGGCGGCGGGTCACATCAACCGGTACCCGGACAGCGGCGCGGGCGAGTTGGTCGCGCGGCTGGCGCGCAAGCTGGGCGTCAGCGAGGACCAGGTGGCCGTCGGCTGCGGCTCGGTGACCTTGTGCCAGCAGCTGGTCCAGGCGACCTGCACCCCAGACGACGAGGTCATGTTCGCGTGGCGCTCGTTCGAGGCCTACCCGATCATCACCCAGGTCGTCGGCGCCGCCCAGGCGCGCGTCCCGCTGACCGACGGGCACGAGCTGGACCTGGACGCGATGGCCGCCGCGGTGACGCCGAAGACCCGGCTGATCTACCTGTGCAACCCCAATAACCCGACCGGGACCGCGCACCCGAAGGCCGCGATCGAACGGTTCATCGCCGCCGTCCCCGACGACGTGCTGATCATCATCGACGAGGCCTACGGCGAGTTCGTCGAGAACACGGACATCGCCGACGGCGTCGAGCTGGCCAAGGGGCAGTGGGCCGCGGGCCGCGACAACGTCGCCGTGCTGCGCACCTTCTCCAAGGCGTACGGCCTCGCGGGGCTCCGCGTGGGCTACCTGATCGCCCCGGAGGCGGTGACGGCCGCGGTCCGCAAGGTCTTCGTGCCGTTCGCGGTCAACATGGTCGCCCAGGTCGCCGCGATCGCCTCACTCGACGCCGAGGACGAATTGCTGGCCCGCTGCCGCGACATCGTCGGCGAACGCGGCCGGGTGCGGGCCGCGCTGATCGAGGCGGGCTATGAGGTCCCGGTGACGGAGGCCAACTTCGTCTGGCTGCCGCTGGGTGAACAGACCGCGGCGTTCAACGAGCACTGCCTGTCGCACAAGGTCGTCGTGCGCGCGTTCATCGGCGAGGGCGCCCGCGTCACCACCAGCACGCCCGAGGAGAACGACGCCTTCCTCGCGGCCGCGACTTCCTTCCCACGCTGATCAGACCGGCGGCGGCGTG
>NZ_JBOHGC010000418.1:0-3244 GCF_050699995.1 Actinokineospora sp.
CGGTATGAGTGGCGATCCGTCCGCACCGCCAGGAACCACCCCGATCACGACTGGCGCGCACCCGCACTTCGAGACAGGCGCTAGATCAGTCGGCTGGTGAAGCCTGCGTCGACGAGCCGCTGGTACGCGGCGTGCGCTGGCTCGGGAACATCCTGTTCGATGGCGAAGCCGAGGCGCGCGTATTCGGTGATGCGTTGGGTGTCGCCGACGAGCATGTTGATGACGCGGTCGACGTCGCCGATCGTGGCGATGTACTCGTCGAGCGGCAGCGGCCGGGACGAGCAGATGACCTCGACTTCGGGCCAGACCTTGCGGCAGGTCGCGTAGGCGCGTCGCTGTTGGTAGGGCCGGGAGATCAGCATGATCGAGGCCGGGTGGATGCCCGCGCCGGCGAGGACGGCGCGGGTGTTGGTGAGGTTCTGGTTGGTGTTGGTGGCTTCGGTCTCGATGAGGATGGCGTCGGCGGGGACGCCGAGTTCGATGGCGTGTTCGCGGTAGTGGACGGCTTCGCCGCGGGGGAACCGTTCGATGGTGGTGGGGGCGTTGGCGCCGGTGAACACGATCCGCTCGAACAGGCCCTGCTGGTAGAGCTGCGCGGTGTGGATAGCGACGCCGAGGTCATGGGAGCCAAGGCCGATCCCGACGTCACAGCGGCGGGGCTCGTGGCCCATGTCGTGGTAGGCCCACAAGGTTTCGACGTCGGCTCGCAGGTTCGCGGGCAGTTCGGTGGTCGCCATGACCGGCAAGGTTACGGCCGGCGCGGGTCGGTGCCGTGCACGCCCATCCGATGCGCCAGTTCGATCGCCCGCTCCGACGGCCGTGGATGGCGGATCATCTCGCGGACGAGAAGCCGGGAGAGGCGGTGGTAGCGAACCTGTTCGGGGGCGTACCGCTCCGCGTCGAGCAGCAGCACGAGGGCATCGTCAGCGCGGTTCCAGCGCACGAACGCCCGCGCGGTCTCGATAGCGTGCCGCACGCGACGCTCGACGGGCAGGTCACGGGTGTCGACGCGGGGGCCGAGATCTACGGCGACCTGGACGTCGCCGAGCTCCATCGCGGCGGTGACGCGGTGGATGGCGACGTTGGTCGGACCGAACGCCGTCCACAGGTGGTTCGCGTCGTGCCCGAGGCGCTTTGCGGCCATGTCGGCCTCGGACAGGAACGTCGTGGTGTCGGAGCGGTCCTCCCGTCGCGATGAGGCGACCGCACCGGTCAGGTGCAGCATGCCGTAGACCGACAGGTACTCCGGGGTGGCGTCGCCGAGGCCAGGTTCGAGGTGGTCGGCGGCGGCGCGGGTGAGCGCGATTGCCTGCTCGAACTCGCCGATGGAGACCAGTGCGTGGGCGACGGACCGGTAGAGCGAGCCGATCATCAGGTTGTCGCCGCTGGTGTGGGCGGCGGCCAGGCCGCGGGTGGCGGAGATCGCGGCGAGATCGGCTTCACCGAGCTTGGTGAGGAACGCGGTGGCGACCTGGTGGGCGCTGGCAGCGAGGGCGTGGGCGCGTAGGACGTCGTCGCTGCCGGTGCCGTGGTGCTGGCAGGCAGCTTGGACGTCGGTGATCAGCAGCGGGAGCCGCTGGGTGAGCCGGGCGTAGCGGGAGTTCTGGTAGTCCTCCCACTGCGCGGCGATCTCGCGGGCGAGGGCGTCCAGTCGCGGGGGTTCGCCGGGCTGGTGGCCGATGAGGAATTGGCGGTGGTCCATCAGCGCGACCCGCAGGGCGGGGACGGTGCGTCGGCTGGACTCGTCGGCCCAGGCCATGAGGACCGGCTCGCCGATCAGATCGCCGAGGGAGATGTCCAGCGCGAACGCCAGGCGGCGCAGCACGGAGAGCCGGTCGACCGGGAGCACGTCGTGCTCGACCTTGCGCAGCCAGTCCTCGGTGCGCCCGACCAGCCCGGCCAACACGACCTGGGTCAGGCCGCGGCGCTGTCGGTAGAACGCCACGCGCCGGCCGATGGTCATGTCGTCGGTCATCCCTCGCATGAGGTTCAACCTTCCAGCTCCGGTCGCGACGAGCCCAGAGAAATCCTCCCGGTTCACCACATTCGCCGCACCTAGCGTCCTAGGCCAAGCACTCCCCGTGACATAGGACGTCACGGGGGATCGTCCCACGCCAGCGTGCGAGCGAACTGGGGGAGCGGCCATGCCCGTGGTCAAGCAGACGCGTGAGGGACAGCACTGGCTCCTGCCGTGTCGGGTGTGCCCCGACCGGTCGGCACGGCAGGTTTCCACCCCGACCAGGGCCGATCGTGACCGGCTGGGGCGTGGCCCTGGCGGTGGCGGCGTTCGTCGGGTGCCTGGTCGCCCCGGTGCTGGTCGGGTGGGCCGCCAACGGCTGGTGCACCCGCCGCAGGCTGGCGCGCTGCCGGGCGGCGGAGTTGTGCCGCCGAGTCGACGAGGTTCGCCACCGCAATCGGCAGGCCGATCCCGGTCCGGTCGAGCCCTGGCCACGCAAGCCCGCATCGCCCTGGGCTACGCGCTGCAGCACGCACCGGACGCCGCCGTGCTGGTCGGCTTCCGAGACGCCGAGCAGATCACCACCACGCTCACCAGCGTGGACGACCCGCTCCACCCGGAGGAGGTCGTCGAGATCACCGCACTGCTCCACCCCGACACAACCGACGAGAGGACACCTGCCCGTGCAGTACATCGAGGTTGAGAAGAAGTTCGCCCTGCCCGATCCGGCCGCGCTCAAGGCCAAGCTCGAAGCGCTCGGCGCCAAGCCCTCCGAGTCGACCCGCCAGGTTGACGCCTACTTCAACGCCCCGCACCGCGACTTCACCGCCCCCGAAGCGATCTCCGAGTGGCTGCGGGTGCGGACCGAGGCCCGCGGCTCGTCGGTCAACTTCAAGCGCTGGCACCCGATCAGCGAGCTGATCAAGACCCACGCCGACGAGTACGAGACCAAGGTCGACGACGTCGAAGCCATCCGCCGCCTGCTCGAAGCGCTCGACTTCCGCCCGCTGGTTACCGTCGACAAGACCCGCGAGGAATGGAAGCTGCCCGACGTCGAGGTCGTGTTCGACCACGTCGTCGACGCCGGCGATTTCGTCGAGTTCGAGTACAAGGCTGACGCCGCCACCGTCGCCGACGCCACCGAGCAGCTGGAGCAGTTCATCGCCTCCCTCGGCGTGGAGCTGGGCGAGCCGATCAACCGCGGCTACCCGCACATCCTGCTCGGCCGCGAGCACTGACACGGCCGCACCAGCGGAAGGCTCAACACGCCGGGGACCACTCGAACGA
>NZ_JBOHGC010000419.1:0-21108 GCF_050699995.1 Actinokineospora sp.
CCTGGGTGCCGGGGCTCGCTCTGTCCGGGGCTGTCCGGGGACTGCTACACCCCGCGCACGCCGTAGCGCTCGGCCGCGCGGGCTCGGGCCTTTGCCGCCTCGATCTCACGGTCGCGCGGGGACGCGGTGGTGACGAGGGAGTCGAGCAGGTCACGGGTCGCCGCGGCCACCTGCTCGACCGCGCGGTCGAAGGCCTCGCGGTTCGCCGCCGACGGCTTCGTCGAGCCGCTGACCTTGCGCACGTACTGGACCGCCGCCGCGTGGACCTCGTCCTCGGTCGCGGGCGGCTCGAAGTTGTGGAGGACACGAATGTTGCGGCACATGCCTCCAGGGTGACACATCCGGCACTGCCGGAGAAGACGACCGCAATCGCTCGGTGGCACGCTGAGATTCCGCGCCCCCAACGGGTTCGGGAAGGTGTCGACGATCTTGGCGGTGGCGGGATGACGGCGGTGCGGGCGATTCGCGGCGCTATCCAGGTCGACCGGGACGAGGCGGCGCTCATTGTCGCCGACACCGGCACCCTGCTGGTGGAGATCATGAGCCGCAACGGTCTCGTGGCCGACGACATCATCAGCTTGTTCTTCACCATGACACCCGATCTCGCGAGCGGCTTCCCCGCGGTGGCCGCGCGCGAGCTCGGACTGGTGGACGTGCCGCTCATGTGCGCCACCGAGATCGCCGTGCCCAACGCGCTCAGCCGGGTCGTCCGGGTGCTCGCCCACGTCAACACCGACCTCTCGCGCGGCGACGTCGAACACGTCTATCTGCGCGGCGCGGGGAGGCTGCGGCCGGACTTGGCCGCGGGCACCCGCCAATCCCGGCAGCGGCAATCCCGCGGCGGCTCGAGCTTGTCCGCGTGACGGAAGGACGAGAGGAACCACGCTCATGGTTATCGTGATGACGGCCGACGCGACCGAGGCGGATGTCGCGGCGGTCGTCGAACAGGTCGAGTCGGTCGACGGTCAGGCATTCGTCAGCAGGGGAGTGCGCCGCACGATCATCGGGCTGGTCGGCGACGTCGACCGGTTCGCCGAGATGGACCTGGACCGGCTCAAGGGCGTGAGCAACGTCCGGCGGATCACCGCCGGGTACAAGCTCGTCAGCCGCGAGCACCACCCGGCGCGCACCACGGTGCAGGTCGGCGGTGTGCCGATCGGGCCGCACACCGTGACCATGATCGCCGGCCCGTGCGCGGTGGAGACCCCGGAGCAGACGCTCGCCGCGGCCCGGATGGCGCAGGCGGCGGGTGCGACGATCCTGCGTGGCGGCGCGTTCAAGCCGCGCACGTCGCCGTACGCCTTCCAGGGGCTGGGGATCCACGGACTGCGGATCCTGGCCGACACCCGCAAGATCACCGCGATGCCGATCGTCACCGAGGTCGTCGGGCCGCGCGACGTCGAGGTGGTCGCCAACTACGCCGACATGCTCCAGGTCGGCACCCGCAACATGCAGAACTTCCCGCTGCTGCAGGCGGTCGGGGAGTGCGGCAAGCCGGTTCTCCTCAAGCGTGGCATGAACGCCACCATCGAGGAGTGGCTGATGGCCGCGGAGTACATCGCCCAGCGCGGCAACCTCGACATCGTGCTGTGCGAGCGCGGCATCCGCACGTTCGAGACCGCGACCCGCAACACGCTCGACATCTCCGCGGTCCCGGTCGCGCAGCGGCTCTCGCACCTGCCGGTCATCGTCGACCCGTCGCACTCCGGCGGCAGGCGCGACCTGGTGCTTCCGCTGAGCCGGGCGGCGATCGTCGCGGGGGCCGACGGGCTGATCATCGACGTGCACCCGCAGCCGGAGGCGGCGCTGTGCGACGGGCCGCAGGCGCTGGTCAAGGAGGATCTGCAGACGCTCGCGCACTCGCTGCGGCACCTCACGGCGTTCATGGGCCGCACGCCCGGCGAGCGCGAGGAGTGGCTGGCAGGCTGATCCTGTGTGGACTGTCGGGCAGCTCCTGCCGGAGTGCCCGACAGTCCGCATTTCGGAAGATCTCCGCGTCGCGCGTGCGGGACATGATGGGACAGCCCACGACGCCAGCGCCCAGGAGTGTCGATGAGAACCGCGCACCGCACCTGCCCCATCTGTGACGCCGTCTGCGGCCTGCGGCTCACCTTGGACGACAACGACCGGGTGACCTCGGTCAAGGGCGACCAGGACGACCCGTTGTCCAAGGGCTACCTGTGCCCCAAGGGCGCGAGCCTGGCCAACATCGACTCCGACCCGGACCGGCTGCGTCATCCGTTGGTGCGCAAGGGCGACGAGTGGCACGAGGTCAGCTGGGAAGAGGCGTTCACCGCGGTCGAGACCGGTCTGCGCGGCGTGTGGGACAAGCACGGGCGGGACGCGGTCGCGGTGTACTTCGGCAACCCGACGTACCACACGATGGCGGGCTTCACGTACCGCCAGCCGCTGTCGCAGTCGCTGGGGAGCAAGAACATCTACTCCGCCGCGACCATCGACCAGATGCCCAAGCATGTGAGCACCGGTCTGATGTTCGGCGACGCCATGGCATTCCCGGTGCCGGACCTGGACCGGACGGACTACCTGCTGATCCTCGGTGCGAACCCTGTCGTGTCCAACGGTTCGCTGTGCGTGGCCCCCGATTTCGCGGGCAGGCTCAAGGCTTTGCGCGCCCGCGGCGGCAAACTCGTCGTGGTCGACCCGCGCCGCACCCGCACGGCCACGATCGCCGACGAACACCTGACCATCCGCCCCGGCACGGACCCATACTTGCTTCTCGGCATCGTCCATACCCTCTTCGCTGAGGACCTGACGTCCGTCGAGGTCGACGTCGCGGGCCTGGACGACCTGCGGGCGCTCGCCGCCGACTTCAGTCCCGACGTCGTCTCCCCGGTCTGCGGCGTCCCCGCCGACACGATCACCCGCATCGCCCTCGAACTGGCCGCAGCACCGACCGCCGCCGTCTACGCCCGGATCGGCACCAGCACAGCGGAATTCGGCACGGTCGCGCAGTGGCTGGTGGACGTGGTCAACATCCTCACCGGCAACTTCGACCGCCCCGGCGGCGTCATGTTCACCCGCACGGCGGCGCTGGAGGTCTTCCGCACGCGGCAGCCGTTCACCCTGGGAAACTGGCACAGCCGGGTCCGCGGCCTCCCGGAGATCATGGGCGAGTTCCCGGTCGCCACCCTCGCCGACGAGGTCGAGACACCCGGCGAAGGCCAGGTCCGGGCGATGATCACCATCGCGGGCAACCTGGTCCTGTCGGCCCCGAACGGCCCGCGGCTGGACCGGGCGTTCGCCGACCTCGACTTCATGGTGTGCGTCGACCCGTATCTGAACGAGACGACCAAGCACGCCCATGTGATCCTCCCGCCGCCGAGGATTCTGCAGACGCCGCACTACGACCTGATGGAACTGACGGTGGCGGTGCGCAACTACGCCCGCTACTCGCCTGCGATCCACCCGCTGGAGGACGACCAGCGGTCGGAGGCGGAGATCATGGCCCGCCTGACGCTGATCGCGGGCGGCCAGGGCGCCGACACGGACCCGTCGGTGCTGGACGAGATGATCGTCGGCGGTCTGATCGAGGCTTTCGTGAACATCCCCGGGACGCCGATCCATGGTCGTGACCCGGCTTCGGTTCGGGCCGAGCTGGAGGGGCCGAGCGGGCCAGAGGTCCTGCTGGACGCCCTGCTGCGGCTTGGGCCGTACGGGCTGACGCTGGCTTCGCTGCGGGAGAAGCCGAGCGGGATCGACTTCGGGCCGTTGGAGCCGCGGTTCGGGGAGTTGCTCCGCACCGAGTCCGGGTTGGTCGAACTCGCCCCGGCCGCGTTGGTCGCGGATGTCTCGCGGCTGCGTGACCGGCTGTCTTCGGCGCCGGCGGATCTGCTGTTGATCGGGCGGCGGCAGTTGCGGTCGAACAACAGCTGGCTGCACAACGTGCGGTCGTTGGTAGGGGGGAGCAATCAGTGCACGTTGCAGGTGAATCCTGTTGACGTGGCGCGGTTGGGCCTGGGGGCTCGGGCGGTTGTGCGGTCTGCCTCTGGGGCTTTGGAGGTTGACGTCGAGGTGACTGACTCGATCATGGCGGGGGTGGTGAGCCTGCCGCATGGGTGGGGGCACTCGGCGCCTGCCGGCGCGGTGGCTGTGGAGCATGCGGGGGTCAACGCGAATGTGTTGACTTCGGAGTTGGTGATTGATCGGGGGTCTGGGAATGCTGTGTTCAGTGGGGTTCCGGTGACTGTTCTGCCGGTGGGCTGAGCTCCCGGTGGCTCCGGGGAGGGAGCAGGGGGAGGGCTAGGGAAAGGGCAGGGCCGAGGGGAAGGACTGGAGCGAGGACAGCCGTTCGGCTTCGCGGGGGCCTGATAAGCCCCGCTGCACCCCATGCTCAGGACCGGGGAAGGGCTGGGGCGAGGGGAAGGACTGGGCAAGGGCAGGCTGAGGGCATGGGCAGGCTGAGGGCATGGGCAGGGACCGTTGGGATCCGCCGGTCCTTGGTGGGCGTGCGTGGCCCGTCCGGGTGAATTGGCAGTCGCTCCAGCAGTTCCCCGCCTTCGCGCTGCACCGCACCGACAGCGTCAGCCGGAAGGGGAGAGCCAGCCTGCCTCGCGGGCGATGCGGATGGCGTCGACGCGGTTGCGGGCGCCGAGTTTGGTCACGATCGAGGCCAGGTAGTTCCGCACGGTCCCGGGCGACAGGAACAGCTTCCCGGCGATCTGGCCCGCGTCATGCCCGTCAGCGGCCAGCCGCAGGATCTCGGTCTCGCGGTCGGTCAGCGGGCAATCCGGCATGTCCCAGGCGGCGAGTGCCAGTTGGCTGTCCACGACCCGCTCACCGGCGGCGATCTGACGGACCGCGTTGGCCAGCTTGTCCGCGGGTGCGTCCTTGAGCATGAAGCCGTTGACCTTCGCGGCCAGTGCCCGGCGGACTGTGGCGGGTCGGCCCAGGCTGGTCAGCATCAGGGTGCGGCAGGTGGGGACCTCGACCTGGAGTTCGGTCGCGGCGGTGAGGCCGTCTTTTCCGGGCAGGTCGATGTCGATGATCGCGACATCCGGATTCGCCGCCCGCGCGGCGGGCACGATCTTGTCGCCCTCCGCCACCTCGGCGACGACCTCGATGTCCGGTTCGAGGTTGAGCAGCGCGACGAGAGCACCCCGCACCAGGTGCATGTCCTCGGCGAGCAGCACCCTGATCACGAGGGCCCCCCGAGGATGCTCCGGCATTCGCGGCGGGGAGGACTCGGATCTATGAGGCCCGCAAAGGCCCAACTTTGTCCTGGCCTGCCCGATCTCACCCGTGTCTCCTGGTTTTGTCGGTGGTGGTTGTTAGGTTGATTGGTATGTCCCGGTTTCGCCTCCAGCCGACCCCAGCTCAGGAGCGGGCGCTGTTGCAGCATTGTGGGCATGCCCGGTTCGTATGGAATCTCGCGGTGGAGCAGCACGCCCACTGGCAGCCAGGTCGCATCAGCGCGCCCGGGTATGGCGAGCAGTGTCGTCAGTTGACGCAGGCGCGTGCGGCGTATCCGTGGTTGGCGGCGGGGTCCGTAATCGTGCAGCAGCAGGCGTTGAAGGATTTCGCCCAGGCGATGGCGAACTTCTTCGGCGGCACTCATCAGCGGCCGACCTGGCGTAGCCGCGAACGGGCCGAGGGTTTCCGGATTGTAGGAGTCAAGCCCAGCAATGTCCGCCGGGTATCTCGCAATGTCGGCGAGGTCAACGTGCCCAAGATCGGCTGGGTGCGGTTCCGGTGGTCCCGCGCGGTCGCCTGCGGTATGAAGTCCTACCGTGTCACTCGTGATCGGGCGGGGCGCTGGCACGTGGCATTCGCCGTGGTGCCCGACCCCATCGCCGGGCCGGGAACGGGTGCGGCAGTGGGAGTGGACCGCGGTGTCGCGGTCTCGGCAGCGCTGTCCACCGGTGAACTGCTGAACGTGCCAGTTCTCCGCGACAGCGACAAGGCCCGGATGTTGCGGCTGCAGCGCAGGCTGGCCCGGGCCGAGCGCGGTTCCAACCGGCGCGGCAAGGTCAAGACGGCGATCGCGAGGCTCAAGGTCCGCGAAACCGATCGGCGCAAGGACTGGGTGGAGAAGATCAGCACCCGGCTCGCCCGGGACTTCGACGTGATCGCGGTCGAAGACCTCAAGATCAGCAACATGACCCGGTCGGCGAAAGGCACGATCGACGCGCCCGGTCGGGGCGTGCGGCAGAAGGCCGGCCTGAACCGCGGAATCCTCGCCAACGGGTGGGGCCAGTTGGTGACCCGCCTGGAGCGCAAGACTCTGGGACGGGTGGTGAAAGTCGATCCGCGTTATACGAGTCAGCGTTGTTCGGCGTGTGGGGTCGTGGATCGGGAGGCGCGCGAGAGCCAAGCCGTCTTCCAGTGCCGATCCTGCGCCTTTGCCTGTAACGCGGATGTGAACGCGGCCTGCAATATTCGAATTGCGGCAGGGCATGCCGTGACTGCACGGGGAGGCTCGCCGTTGGGTAAGCCCGTGAACCGTGAACCTCAACGCGACCACCTCTCCGTGCGGTAGTTGCTGTTGGAATTCTCGGCCTTTCAGGCGGGGAAGGATGTCAAGTTGGTCCCCTTGCTCAAGCGAGATTCGAACAGCGAGAGCCATCGTAAACCCGGGGGCGGACACACGTCGGGATTGGGGGGACACCGCCCGCCGCGCAAGTGTTTCGCAGCAGCGGACGGTGTCAGCTCTAGGGGGACTTCCTACACCGACGATAGCCAACACGATCGGGTGAAAGACAGTGATGTCGTCACGAACCTTGGGTGACGGCGTGAGTGTCTACTTGAAACAGTCTAGCGACCGACGGACAGGAGTTCCTGTTGCAGCCGCTGGAGGTCCGCGCAGGGTTCCAGGCCGAGTTCCTCGTTCAGCTTGGCCCGCAGCTCCCGGTACATCTCCAGCGCCTCCAGGCGCCTGCCGCTCAGGCCCAGGGCGCGCATCAGTTGTCCGTGCAGGCCTTCGTCGTGGGGGTTTTCGGTGACCAGGGAGCGCAGTTCGGCGATCAGGTCACGGTGTTGGCCCGCGTCGATCTCGGCCTGGATGCGCAGGTACCTGGCCGCGTGCTGCTGCTCTTCCAAGTCCACCGTGTACGCCGACAGGACCGGGCCGCAGGGAACGTTGGACATCGGCGGGCCCGACCACAGCGCCAGCGCCGCGCGCAGTGTTCTGGCTGCCTCCGCGGGCCTGCCGTCCGCCATCAAGTCACGGCCTTGGCGGAACATCCGGCGGAAGGTGAAGACGTCGATCTGCTCCGGGTCCACTTTGAACACATACCCGGGCGCCTTGGTGCGCAGCACGTCCGAACCGGCCAAGCCGTTGCGCTCGATGCACTGCCGCAGGTGGTACACGTAGGTCTGCATCGTCTTGCGCACGCTTCGCGGCGGGTGCTGCGACCATAACTCGCGGATGATCGTCTCCGAGTCGACGACCTGGCCCGCGCGCATCAGCAGGAGCGCGAGCAGTTGCAGGACCTTCGGGCCGGTGGGGGCGTAGTCCACGTCGTCCATGCGGACCTCCAACGGGCCCAGCAGGGTGAAGCGAACCAGGTGCTGGTCTCCGCGCGCGCCGGTCACTGTGGGTCGCCCTCCCCTCGGCCGCCTGTCCTTCGACCGTAGTCCCCACGTGCGCGTCGCGTTAGTGATCAACACACGAATGCCCAGGTGAGTCGGTGGCACCGCGAGGATGCGCAACGCATGCGCCGGACGTGGCGTTAGTCCTGGCTTCGTCCACGCCTCGAACAGTGCGTAGCACTGTAGGTGCGGAGAGTACGGGGGTGGAACGGTCCCCGACCCAGACAGGAGGGTGCCATGAAGCCCGTTATCCGGAAGGCGATCGCGGCGATCCGCGCTCGGTACGCCGAGCCGATCGCGTTGACCGAGTTGGCTTCCGAGGTGTTCATCAGTCCATTCCACTTCTCCCGCGTCTTCTCCAAGGAGACCGGGGTGACGCCGGGCAGATACCTCACGGCGGTGCGGCTGTTCGAGGCGAAGCGGTTGCTGCTGACCACTTCGATGACTGTCTCGGACATCGTGTGCGGCGTGGGCTACAGCAGTGTGGGCACGTTCACCAGCCGGTTCACCAAAGCCGTCGGCCTGACACCGACCCAGTACCGCTCGCCCGAGGTGGCGAAGCTGCTGCTGGCGGTCGCGCCCGGCTTCTTCGCGCTGCCCTCCCTGGAGGACGTCGGCCCGCAGGTCGGGCTGGTCTCCGGGCCGGACTCGGTGTCCGGCCGGATCACCCTGCCCGAAGGCATGCGCGGCAACGTGCTCGTCGGCCTCTTCGCCGACGCGATCCCGCAGAGCGGGCCCGTCGCGTTCCGGTACGTGGCGGCCTCGGGTGCCTCCTCGTTCACGATTCCCGGTGTGCCCGCGGGCAGTTGGCACGTCGTGGCGCTGGCCCGCCCGGTCACCGGTGAGATCCTCATCGGCGCGCCGCGCGAGGTCGTCGGGGCGGGGGACTACGTCGACGTGCGGATGCGGGAACTCGATCCCACCGATCCGCCCATCGCCGTCACGCTGGCTCGTCGGGACATGCTCGGCGCCGGAACCGGCCGCACGCACCGGTTGCGCGCGGTCTGATCCACGGTGTCACGACCGGCGCCGTTCGCGGCGCCGGCCGTGATCGGGTGGTGGTCCGCTTCCGCGAACCGAAGCCCTTCCGTGCACTAATGGTGCGGCACAAGGCTTCGGTGTGACGTCCTCATGGTTGCGGTGGGAATTCCTCATGTGGAACGGCTTCGAACGACGCGACCGCCGGATGTGTTCCCACGTCGGGGTTCCCGTCCTCGGGCCTGCTCACGCCGACAGTGCGCCACCCGGCCGCGCGCGCGGCGTCGAGTTCGGCGACGGCGTCGGACAGGAACAGGATGTCGCCCGGCGGGACGCCGATCACGCCGGCGATGTGCTGATACGACGCCACTTCCTTCTTCGGCCCGCCGCTGACGGTGTCGAAGTGCCCGTCCAGCAACGACAGCAGGTCACCCTGGTCGGTCTGGGAGAACCAGAGCCGCTGCGCGAGCACGGAACCCGAGGAGTAGATCCAGATCCGCACCCCGTGCTCGCGCCACCGCGCCAGCGCGGGCGGCACGTCCGGATGCACCACCCCGCGCAGCTCGCCCGCGAGGAAGCCGCGTTCCCAGATCAGCCCGTGCAGTGTCTTGAGCGGACTGTGCTTGAGGTTCTGGTCGTGCCAGTCGAGCAGCGTGGCCACCACGTCGGCGTCGGGTCCGGCCAGCTCCCGGACCCCGGCGCTGACCTCCGGGGCGCCCGGGCGCTCGTCGCCGATCCAGTCCGCGATCCGGTCCCGCGCATAGGGGAACAGGATGTCGTGGACGGCCGACAGCGGACTCGTGGTGCCCTCGATGTCGAGGACGACGGAGCTGATCACGCGGCCGGCAGCTCGTCGAGGGTCGGCATCGCGGCGGAGATCTTCGACCCGGTGAAGCCCGCCACCCAGCCGTCCTCCTCCTGGAAGAAGCGGATCGCGCAGAAGTGCGGCCGCGAGCCCATGTCGAACCAGTGCGTCGTGCCCGCGGGGACCGACATCAGGTCTCCCGCCTCGCACACCACCGCGTAGACCTTGCCGTCGAGGTGCAGGTAGAAGCAGCCGATGCCCTCGACGAAGAAGCGGACCTCGTCCTCGTCGTGGGTGTGCTCGTCGAGGAACTTGGTCCGCGCGCCGTCGGCCTTCGCCTGCCAGTCCGGGTCACTGTCGTCGGGAACCAGCCGGACCACGTCGACCAGCGGATACGGGCCCTCCTTGGCCACCCGGTCCACCTCGGAGCGGTAGGCGGCGAGCACCTCGTCCTGACCCGCGCCCGCGGGCAGGTCGACGGTGTCCCAGTTCTCCAGCGTGATGCCGAACGGCGCGAGCTGCGCGGAGATCTCAGCGGAATCCCGGGTACGCACGAGCACCGTCGTGGCGTCGTCTTCCGGCATGACCTGCAGCAGGGTCATCACGTGTTCCTTTCGATCAGCAGACGCAGCCTGCACAGCATTTCGAGGCATTCCATCCGGTTGCGCGCGGACTCCAGCGTCGGCCCCCACGTCGTCGCGCCGTGCGCGCCGATCAGCAGCGCCGGGGGAGCGTCCGGGGTCAGCCGGGCGGCGACGTCGGCGCCGATGCGCGGCACCTCGGCGTGGTTCTCGAAGACCGGGATCAGGACCTTGTCGGTGGCGCCCAACCCCTTGATGATCTCCAGCCCGACGAACTCCTCGACGTCGGCGCCGCGTCGGGCGGCCAGCGCGGCGACCGCTGTGGCGTAGGGCGGGTGCGCGTGCACGACCGCGCCGCAGTCGGGAAACACCTGGTAGAGCGCGGTGTGGATGGATGTCTCAGCCGACGGACGCTTGCCGTCGGACCCGACCGGCCGCGCGTCGGCGATTCCGACCCGGACGGTGTCCTCGCTGGTCATGGAGCCTTTGCTGACCCCGCTGGCGGTGACCAGCGCGGTCTCGGCGTCGAGCCGCACCGAGATGTTGCCCGCGGTGCCCTCCATCCACCCCCGCGCGTAGAGCTGGGCGGACATGGCTGCGAGGTCGGTCATCCGAAAATCCCCTGCTCGGTGACGACGGCGGTGATCAGGTCGGCGGGTGTCACGTCGAAGGCCGGGTTGAACACGGCGGTCCCCGCGGGCGCGGCGGCGACCCCGCCGAACAGCGTGACCTCGTCGGCCGAGCGCTGCTCGATCTCGATGTCGGCGCCGGTGGCCAGGGTCGGGTCGAGCGTCGAGACCGGGGCCACGACGATGAACGGCACACTGGCGCGCCGGGCCGCCAGGGCCAGCGAGTAGGTCCCGATCTTGTTGGCCACGTCGCCGTTCGCGCAGACCCGGTCGGCGCCGACGAGCACGCAGTCGACCATCCCGGCGGCGAGCGCGGCCGGACCGGCGGAGTCCACGCACAGCCGGTGCGCGATGCCCGCCTCGGCCAGTTCCCACGCGGTCAGCCGGGCGCCCTGCAGCAGTGGGCGGGTCTCGCCGAACAGCACTTCCTCGACGTGACCGGCCTCGGCCAGCGTCCGGATCGTGCCCAGTGCGGTGCCCCAGGCCACGGTGGCGAGCCTGCCGGTGTTGCAGTGGGTCAGCAGCCGCAGCGGGCGGCGCTCGCACAGCCGCAGCACCAGGTCGGCGGCGTTCGCGGCGGCGGCCCGGTTGCGGTCCTCGTCCTCGGACAGGATCGCCAGGGCCTCGGCCAGCACCGCGGGCGCGCCGCCGTCGAGGTGGGCGAGGACCCGGTCGACGGCCCAGCTCAGGTTGACCGCGGTCGGCCGGGAGTCGGCGATGCGGCGCGCGTCGGCCCGCACGGCGTCGGCATCGCAGCGGCCGTCAACGACGTGCAGGTCCGCGGAGATGGCCACGGCGAGCGCGCCGGCGACACCGATCGCGGGGGCGCCGCGGATGGCCAGCCGCTTGATTGCGTCGATGACCTCGTCGACCGTGCGCAGCCGAAGCTCACGGTAGTCATTCGGCAACGCGCATTGGTCCACCGCGACAACGCTGCCGTCTTCCCATGCCAGCGACCGCGCCATGGCCCCGTTCCGCTCGTCGTCCGATTCCGGGGGCCACTATAATGCGCGGCGGCCGGGGAGCCGACGCCGTCCCACAAAGAGGATTCCTGGTTTCTGCGCTCCGGCGCGCGTTCCTTGTTCGCCGTCACATGAGATGTGAACCTGGGAACAGTGAAGATCACACCGAGTGGCTGTGTACGCGGGGATGCGCAGGTGCCAGGTTGTTGCGTCGTCGGGCACGAGCCGACGCGCACGTACGAGCTTCGGGAGGACCCACCCCATGTCGACGCAGTCCCCACCCAACCCCATCGCCGCCACCCGCACCCGGCGCCTGCAGCCGGAGGGCCAAGTGGAGGAACGACCGCCCGGGCCGCGCGTGCTCGGTGGGGATGTCGTCGTCGACACGCCCCGCGGTCTGCTGACATACGCCAACCTCGACTACGCGGCCTCAGCGCCGTGCGCGGTCGCCGCGCAGGAGGCGGTCAACGAGATCCTCCCGTACTACGCGAGCGTCCACCGCGGCGCCGGGGCGCTGTCGCAGAAGTGCACCCGCGGGTTCGAGCACGCCCGGCAGACCCTGGGCTGGTTCATCGGCGCCCGTCCCGAGGACTTGGTGGTGTTCACCCGCAGTACCACCGACTCGCTCAACCTGCTGGCGCACCTCGTCCCCGCGGACGCGAAGGTGGTGACCTTCGCCGGGGAGCACCACGCCAACCTGCTGCCGTGGCGCGACCCGATCCGGCTTCCGGTCCCCGCGACCCCGGCCGAGGCCGTCGCCTCCGCAGAGGCGGCGCTCACGGACCTGCGCCGCACCCACACCGGCCCGATCCTGCTGGCCGTGACCGGCGCCTCGAACGTGACCGGCGAGGTGTGGCCGGTGGCCGAACTGGCCAGGGTCGCGCGCAGCGTGGACGCCCGCATCGCCCTCGACGCCGCGCAGCTGGCCCCGCACCGCCGGGTCGACATGGCCGAACTCGACGTCGACTACCTGGCCCTGTCCGGCCACAAGCTGTACGCGCCGTTCGGGGCGGGCATCCTCGCCGGCCGGTCGGACTGGATGGACGCGGCGACCCCGTACCTGGCCGGTGGCGGCGCGAGCGCGCTCGTCGGCGACGCGGCGGGCGACGTGAGCTGGCACCCGTCGCCGAGCAGGCACGAGGCGGGCAGCCCCAACGTCATCGGCGCGATCGCCATGGCCGCGGTCTGCACCGCTCTCGACGACGCGGACTGGGACGCCATGGCCGCGCACGAGCACCGGCTGGTCGCGACCCTGCGCGAGGGGCTCGCCACGGTGCCGGGCGCCCGGGAGCTGTCGATCTTCGGCACGGACGCCGACCGCGTCGGGATCGTCACCTTCGCCGTCGCCGGACACGACTCGTCGGACGTGTCGGCGTTCCTCGCCAAGCGGTACGGGATCGGCGTGCGCGACGGCCTGTTCTGCTCCCACCCGCTGACCCGAGGCCTGCTGCGGGAGGCGGGTTCCGCCCAATGCACGCTGCCACCCACCGCGGTCCGCGCGTCCGTCGGTCTGGGCTCCAAGATCGAGCACATCGACCGGCTGATCGAGGGCCTGCGCGAGCTGACCGCCTCGGGGGAGTGACCCCACGCGCTTGTGCTGTCGCGCAACGGAAAGCAGGCCACGACCTCGACCACGTGGCGCAGGCGCTAGGCCAACGTTTGGATGACGGTGCTCTCGGTCGCGTTGTGGACGACGCGGCCGAGTGCGCCGTTGACCAGCGGCAGGTAGGGCGGGACGTGGCCGCAGTCGACGTCGGCGATGAGCGGGATCCCAAGCCCGCCAAGGGCGTCGACCACCGCTTCGTGCTGAGTGAGCGAAGGGTAGTCGGGGGCGTGGGTGCGGCCGATCAGCACGGCGCTCGCCCGGTCGAAGAACCCGGCGAGCCGCATACCGTGCAGGTTGCGGCAGATCGTCGCGGCGTCGTCACCGCTGACTTCGACATAGACGAGCAGGTCACCGGGGATCGCTGACGTGTCACCGAAGCGGGTGCCCATGAGGTTGCAGACCGTTTCGACGCAGCCGCCGATCAACCGGCCGGACACGTCCACATCGCCGTCGCCGTCGAGGCGGGTCCAGTGCCCGGGGCGGTCGAGGGTGAACTCGGCGACGTCCGGGTGCCGCTGGTAGTCGTCGAACCCGCCGGAGCGGTGGACGCCGGGGGAGGACTGGGTGAAGGTCGATCCGGCGGGCAGGGCGGCGATGTCCAGCCAGGTCAGCAGCCCGCTCGGGGCGCGGTAGGGCGTGTCCATGAGGTTGTTGCCGTGGATGGTCGCGACCCCCGTCAGCAGCGTGAGCGGGGTGATGATCGTCGACATGTCGGAGAATCCGACCACCCACGTCGGCTCGGCGTCGCGGATCGCGTCCCAATCGAGCAGGGGCAGCAGATCGATAGCGGATTTCCCGCCCCACGGCGGCACGACCGCTCGGATGTCCGGGTCGGTCAGCATGGCGGTCAGTTCCCGCGCGCGCTCGGCGGCGGGCGCGCTCACGTGGCCGGTGCCGTCCATGCACGAGCCGACCGTGACCTCGAATCCCCTCGACCGCGCCGTGCCGATCGCGAACTCGAGGCGGGGCCACAGATCGGCGTCCACCCCGCTCGACGGCGAGGTGACGCCGATCCGGTCACCGGACTTGAGTGGTGCTGGAAACCGCATCGCTACGGCCCCGACACCAGTCGGCGGGGGCCGATCAGGGCGGCGACGCCGACGAGCAGGTAGCCCAGGGTGGGGCCGAAGGCGCCGACGCTCAGGTCGCTGAGGTCCGTGGCCTTCTGCAGGTCCATGACGGCGAACACGTGCACCCCGGACAGTCCGATGAGGACCAGCCCGGCCACCCGGCGGAACATGCTGACCGCGGTTTTGAGCACGAACACCACCAACACCACACCCGCGACGGCCACCAGCGCGACGACGATCTCCTTCGTGCCGAACTCCTGCTCGCCGAAGGACCCGGTCATCGGGCCAAGGCCGTAACGCAGCAACAGGTAGCCCAGGCCGAGGAGCATCAGCCCGGCCCAGACCACCTTCATCGCGACCGATTCCAGGACGGCGGCGAACGACAGCAGCACACCGAGGATCATCAGCGGGTAGGTGAACAGGACGACGTACCAGTCGCCGAAGCTGTTCGCGCCGCCATTGGACAGCGTCTCCCACAGGTCGAACAGCGAGCGCGGGTCGTTGCCCTGGCTGACCCACGGCAACACCGTCAGACACAGCAGCAGCACCGCGCTGCCGAGCAGCGTGAGGATGAGCCCGATGCCGGGAATCCGAAACCCGGAAGACGATGACGGCGGCTCCGCCCGAGGCGCGGGCGGCCTCGGCGCCTGCGTCCGCTGCTGCTGCTGCGGTGCCTGGTACTCAGGACGCTGCTGCGCGCGGTAGTCGGCTTGGCGCGGGCGCGGCTCCTCCTGCCGGTGCTGCGGCTGCTGGGGCTGCTCCTGCCAGTACGGGTCCTGGTGAGGCGGGTACTGGCCGGGCTGGGGGTGCTGACCAGGCTGCCAGTTCGGCTGCGGTGCGCCCTGCGGACGGTGCGGCGGCTGCGTCATGCCCGGAACCGTACAGTCCCGGCCGTCGTTTGTGGCCGGACATTTCCGGGCACCAGTGGTCGCGTGGGAACACCTCGCCTATCCCGCGGACGGTAGGCCCGCGGCGGTGAGCGCCCGCCACAGTGCGGGCTGTGCCTGCCGCTGGACGTCGAGGCCGCTGACGTGGCGGCAACTGAACGCCTCGGCTCGCACCACGATGGGCTTTCCGGACGTGTCGAGGAACCGCAGGACGAAGATCGGGCCCAGATCAGCGGTGCATTGCTGGTCCGACGGCGGCGAGGGCAGGTCGCAGACCGCGCGGGCGACCTTGCGGATCGTCTCCGCGTCGGTGGTCGTCCTGGTCGGCGGTGGTTCCTGCGTGGATCCCACCGGGTTCTCGCGGGTGACGGTCAGCTCGCCCGCCTGGTAGTCCGGCGAGCACAGTGGCGACTTCTCCGCCGAAGTTCCCTCACCGCACGCCACGACGAACAGGACAGCGGCCAGTGTGCCGATCACCTTGAGCACCATGCGGAACAGGGTGACACGCGGGGCGGCCTGGCACCCCCCAAACGGCCAGGCCGCCCCACCGCCCTCACTCCGCGGCGAAGGCCAACTCCGGTGCCACCGCCTGCTCCTCCCGCCGTCCCAACACCCCGCGCGGCGGTTTTCGGCGCCCTGGAGTGCGAACTCCAGTCCAAGCACGGCATCGGCGTCAGCGAGTTCGAGGCCCTCGAGCGGCTGGCCACCAGCGAAGAGAAGTGCCGCGGCACCGACCTGACCGAGGCGGTGCACCTCAGCCAGAGCGCCACCTCCCGGCTGGTCGCCCGGATGGAGCGCGAAGGCCTGGTCGAGCGCGTGATGTGCGAGATGGACCGCCGTGGGATCTTCGTGATCCTCACCGAGGCGGGCCTGCGCCGTTACGAGCAGGCCAAGCCGACCCACCGCGAGATCCTCAAGGAAACCCTGACCTTCGACGACTGATTCCGCTGTGGGCTGGGCAACCGGCCCTCGGCAGGAAAAGGCTGGAGGAGGTCGTCATGCCGCAGCGGGGCGTGGAACGCGAAGCGGGAACGCCAGCACGAGCAGGGCCTGGGGTCGCACAAGGGGCCTGGTGGGCGGACCCGCGACCAGCTCTACAACGAGGCTCGGGAGAAGGGGATCGAGGGCCGGTCGAAGATGACCAAGGCTCAGCTGGAGCGGGCCGTGGGTCGCTGACCTAATCCGAGGTCCAGCGCTGCTGGTGGAGTCGTTCGAAGCCGTCCAGGAGCACGTCCAACGCGAACTCGAACTCGAACTGGTCGTCGCACCCGCCGCCGACTGACGATTCCGCGTCGTGGGCGGTCGCGGTGGCCAGTTCGACGATGTGTGGATATTTCTCGGCGAACTGGGTGAACATCGCCGCGCGCAGGTCCGGGTCCTGCGGGGGTGGCGGGGTTGGGAACACCTCCTGGGTGAACCCCCACATCCGGCTGCCGAGCGCGTGCATCACGTGGTGGGTCAGGTCGACGGAGTACCCGCCCGCCCGGAACATGCCGATCAGCGAGTCCATGTACGCGAGCACCACCGGGGTGGCGTGGCTGCGCGATTCGATCACCTGCGACGCCCAGCGGTGGCGCAGCAGTGCCTGCCGCGCCGAGAGGACGCGTTGGCGGATCGCGGACTTCCAGTCGGTGTCGGACACCGGGGCGGCTATCTCGCCGACGATGACCTCGACCATGCCGTCGAGGAGTTCTTCCTTGTTGGCCACGTGCTTGTAAAGCGCCATCGGCACCACGCCCAGCTCTTGGGCGAGGTTGCGCATGCTCAACGACTCGATGCCCACCTCGTCGGCGAGCGCCACGGCGGCACGTAGGACACGGTCGCGGTTAAGCGGGACGCGACGCGGATCGCTTGACATGTGTACACCGTACACTTGCGGCCGGTCTCAGACGCGGCGCGCGGTGCGCCAGGCGCGGGAGTAGTGGCCGCCGTCGTCGAGCAGGGACGTGCCGCCGAGGTCGCCCATGGTGGGGCCGTTGGCGCGTTCCCGGCTGGAGACGAACCGGTGGTGCCCGTAGGTGTCGATGCCCAGGTAGATCCCCGAGTGGTCGACCTGCGTGTCGTCGTCCTCGGATTCGAAGAACACCAGGTCGCCCGGCTGGAGCCGGGCGTAATCGGTCGCCGTCGTGTGCGTGTTCGGCACCAGGACGACGCCGGGGCCGGACTCCGCCATCGCGTAGGCGCGCCTGGGCAGTCCCGGCCCGGGGTCGTTGCCGCCGAGCAGCGGGTAGCCGCCGCGGTAGCCGAAGACGAGGCGGACGAATCCGGAGCAGTCGGCGGCGCCGTGACGGGTGCGGTCCGGTTTGCGCTTGGCGCCGTCGGGGAAGGTCCACGTGACGCCGAGGTAGTCGACGAAGTCCGAGCGCTCCAGCCGTCCGACACCGGAGGCCGCGACCGGCCCGAACGCGGCGTCGCCACGGAACCGGACGCCGTTGCCGTCGTGCTCGTTCGGCGCGCCGTCGAGGTATTGGGTGGCGATCGCCAGGAGGTCTGGCTCGCGGTCGTCGCGGGCCTTGGCGAGCCAGGGGCCGAACCAGGGCGCGTCCTCCTCGCCCGCTCGCCACTCGCCGGGCAGCAGCCGCACCCACGTGCTGGTCACCACGGACGCCGTGGTCGTCTTCGGCTCGCTCAAGGTGCGGCGCGGCCCGGTGATCGCCGCCGTCCGGGCGCCGTCGGTCAGGGTGGCCAGGACCGCGCCTGAAGAGGTCCGCACGACCGTGCGGTCCGGCCCGCTCAGCCGCTCGTAGCGCAGGGGTCCGGCCGGGTCGGCGCCGCGCGAGTCGGTGACCAGGGTCGTCGACGCCTGGCCGTCGGCCGCGCCGCCGACCTGCCGGGCGAAGTGGAACACGCCCCACGCGGCCAGGCCGATGGTGACGGTGAAGACGGTGGCGCGGGCGATCCGGCCCGCCGCGGCGTTCGGCATCGGTGTTCCCTCAGATGGTCGGCACGATGCCGGCGAGCACGCCGGTCGCGAGGATGCCGTAGGCGGCGAAGCTGACCGTGCTGGTCGCCAGGAGCGTCGCGCCAGGCGGCTGGCGGACGAGCTGGTAGGCGATCAGGCCCGGCACGACGAACCCGAGCGTCTGGTGGGCGAACAGCAGCGGATAGTCGTGCTGGATGACCAGGACCATCGTCGTCTGCAGGAGCACCCCGGTCAGGACCACCGCCGCGAACAGCCGCTTGCCGTAGAGGATCACGAGACGCTGCAGCACTTTCGTCGCGCCGAAGGTCAAACCGGTCATCACCACGACGATGCCCGCGCGGCGGTAGTCCTCGACCAGCGTCAGCGCCAGCCAGCCCGGGGTGATCATGCCGCCGGGGGAGAGGTTGGTGGTCAGGTAGCAGACCAGTGAGAGCACCAAGCCGATCGCCAGGCCGATCGTGGCGATCTCGGGCGACAGCTCGCCGCCGATTCCGTGGCCGGTCAAGGCGTTCTCCGTTCCACCACACCGGCTGTGGGTGCTTGGTCGAGGGTGTCGAGGGCGGCGAGCAGCAGTTCGCCTTGGCCGTGGATGTTGCCGATGGCGACCAGCGAGGCCGTCGCGTCGACATCGGCCATGATCGCGTCCACCAGCTCGGCGGGCCGTCTGCCGCCGCCGCCGAGGTCGGCGACGATTCCCTGCCACCGCTGGGGAATCGCCTGCCGGGCGCTGCGCGTCGGCTCACCGATCAGCACGACCCGTTCCGGGTCGAGGTCGGCGACCAAGGCGCCCATCTGCGCGTTGCGCTCGATGCGGTCCGGCCTGCAGTTGATCACCACGTGCAGCGGCCGTTCGATGGCGCCGCGGTCGAGCAGCTGCTCGATGTTCATCAGGGTCGACTCCGGGTCGTTGGCGGCGAACACATTCGCCACCCGCAGCGATTTCTCACCGTGCCGGTAGCGATTGACGGCCAGCACGCCGGGGTCCGGGGGCGCCGCCCACATGCCTTCGAGAGCCAGGTTTCGGTTGACCCCGAGCAGGTCGGCCACGGCCAGCGCGATCGCCACGTTCTCCTTGAAGGTGATCCAGGTGAACCCGGCCATCTCCGCGTCGGACACCGACTCCGGCGCCACGGCGATCAGCTCGCAGTCGCGCCGAGCGGCCTCGCGTTGCAGGATGGGCAGCCGCTCACGCTCGGCGGTGACGCAGATGCCGCCGACCGGCATGGACCTGCTCAGCGACCGGGCGACATCGTCGAGGGTCGGGCCCATCTCGGCGAGGTGGTCCTCGCGCACGTTGCACAGCACGCCGATGGTCGAGCGGACCAGCTTGCCCTGGTTGATCTCCTGCAGTTCCGGCATGACCGCCATGCACTCGATGACCAGCGCGTCGGGCCGGTACGCGGCGGCCTTGCGCACGATGCCGATCTGCTCGACCACGTTGGCGATGCCGAACTTGCGGTACACCGGTTCCTCGCTGCCGTCCGGGTGGATGAAGCGCGCCGCCGTGCCGGTGGTCTTCGCCACGGTCACCAGCCCGCCGCCGCGCAGCGCGCCCGCGCACAGCCGGGTGATCGAGCTCTTGCCGCGGATGCCGTTGACCAGCACCCGGTGCTCGATCCACCGCAGGTTCGCGTAATGCCTGCGCTGCTCGACCATTCCGCTCACCAACAGGCCCACGCACGACAGGAGCAGCACGCAGTAGAGGAACGTCATCGGCTCAGCGCTTCCGGCCGCCGCACCGGCGTGGGCGCATCGATGCGGGGGATCAGCACGGTGGCCTCCGTGGCCGTCCCCCGTGGCCGCCGGACCTCGCCGAGCCGGTCGATCCCGTCGACGACCCCCTGGCGGCAGATCTCCAGGCAGGACACCAGAGTCCCGATCTGGTCGTGTCGCTGCGGGTGGAGGACGGTGCCGAGATCACCCGCGACCAGCCTGTCGGCCCGTTCAGCGAGTGCGCGAAGCGGTCGGACCAGCAGGAAGTGGTGCCACCCGAACAGCAACATGGCGAGCAGCGCGCCGATCACGGCCACGACCAAAGCGTTGCGCCGCAACGTGTTGTCGGCGAGCGCCAGTTCGCCCACCGGCTTCTCCGCCACGACCGACCAGCCGGACCCGGTGGCCTCACCGCCGTGCAGGGCGGTCGCCACGACCACCGCCGAACCGTCGAGGACCTGCGCGGTTCCACCGCCCCGAACCGCTTCCACGCCCCGCCGCAACCGATCGGCGGAGACCTTCTCGAAGGCGACGTAGCCGTCGGTCGCGGCGAGCGTGCGCAGGTCCGCGTCGAGCAGGCGCACCTTGCCGGGTGCGCGGCGCAGCAGCTCGGCGATCCGGTCGATGTCGAACTCGCCGATCACGGCGGCGCCCTCGGGCAGCGGGACATGCGCGTAGAGCACCGCGACGCGGCTGCCGCCGTCTTGGCGCACCCCGGCCACCGACGGCGGCGGAATGGATGCGCGCAATGGCTTGCGGCCCGCGACGTGGCGGGCGCGGCCGTCCTTGTCGACCAGATAGACGCTGCGGTAGCGCGATTGGGTCGCGTGCAGCCGGTCGAGCACCGGCCGCAGCGCGGCGGTGTCCGCGCTCTGGTTGAGGGTGGCCACCGCCTTGAGGTCGGCGAGGCCGCCGCCGAGGCTGTGCCGCAGCGCCGCGCCGGTGCTCGCGGTCTGATCACGCAGTCCGGTGACGACCGACTCCTGGACGGTGACCTCATGGCGGGTCGCGAGCAGGGCCATGCCCGCCGACCAGCCCAGGACGCCCACGGTCGCGACGATCACGGCGGCGCGGGCCGACAGCCCACGGCGCGGGCGGTGGCGCCGAGGAGACTCCCCGCTCATCGTGGTCCGGCAGTGTTCGAACGCCAGGGCGATCCGCCGTGACTCGATGGTGTGGGGCACCCGCACCGGCTTGGCGAGGTCCCCGCTGGCCACCCGCAACGCGTCGGCGCGCAGCCGCAGGACGGGGGTGACCAGGCTCCGGCGGATCAGCAGGAAGCCGGCCAGGGCGACCACCGCGATGGCGCAGGCGGGCAGCACGCCCACCGTGCCCGTCGCCGTGCCGGTCGGGACCTGGGCGACGGCGACCACGGCCAGCCCGACCGGGCCGAGACCGGGCGCGGC
>NZ_JBOHGC010000420.1:0-1070 GCF_050699995.1 Actinokineospora sp.
GCACGGACCGGACACCTTCTGCGCGGCGCTGGGGTAGGACAGCATCCAGGCCGGGGTGTTCGCGACGTAGGTGGTGCGGGCGCACGAGGTCTGGGCGGCTTGGCCCACTTCCCCCTCCTCCTGCACCGCCACCGGGAGACCGGAGGCGCCGTAGGTGGTGGTGGTGCGCTTCTCCCGCCACGAGTTGGTCGCGGCGAGGCGGTCACGGGTGCGGGAGACCGCGGTCCCGGTGAGGTAGGACTTCTCGCCGTTCTGGTCGGTGGCCGTCGCGGCGGACGACCACGGCGTGCCGAACGAGCCGCTGTTGACCGCGCCGTCGAGGTAGGTGAGGGACTCGTACTTGAAGCCCTGGTGCTGTTTCTCGTCGACCAGGTTCTCGCCGAGCCAGTTGGTGACCGAGACGGTGCGCGTCCCCGACGTGGCCCGGTCGCCATGCATGCCGCGCAGAAAGCGGTCCTTGACGACGGTACGCGGACCGGCCGGGTCGTCCGGGTTGCCGGTGGTGGTGCTGACATCGCCGTAGCCGCGCCACTGTGACCAGGTGCGGTGGGCCGGGTCGGCCAGGTGGTTCTCGTCGAAGTGCCACGCCGCGCCACCGTGGTAGTCGTAGTGGGTGCGGGTCTGCTTGGACAGGGCTGTGCCGCCGCTGGAGTACACGTCGCTGACGACGTACTTGTTGAACCAGTCGAGGATCGGCGTGGTCTGCCCGTTGGGGATCCAGTACGCCGGATAGCAGCGGGTCGTGTTCGTCGCCGGGTCCGGCGCCCCGCCCTGACAGTCCTGATCGGCGTAGGTGACGGTGAGGACGCCGCCGAGCTCGCCGATCACGGTGGTGATGCGGTAGCGGGACAGGCTGGTGTAGGCCTGCGACTGGTAGGTGCGGTTGCGCTTGGCGTCGCCGCCGAACTTCGTGGGCGGCATGGCGGCGGAGCCGTCGACGAGGCCGGTGTGCACGACGTTGTCCAGCCACAGCGCGGGATCGGACCCGTCGGCGGTTGTCGGGAAGGTGTGCGTGAGGGCCCAGCGGTCGCGGTCTGTCCAGCCACCGCCGCCGTTGGTGACCTTGGTGG
>NZ_JBOHGC010000421.1:0-27737 GCF_050699995.1 Actinokineospora sp.
GCGGTGACCTGGCTGGGGTGGCCCGGGCGGTCGGCGAACCAGTCGGTCAGGTCCTGCCAGTCCTTGTCGCGGCGGCCGCGGGTGCGCTCGACGGCAGTGCCGAGCTGTTCGGCGGGCCGCAGGAGGCTGAGCAGCTCGGACCGGGCGCCCGCCAGCGCGGACAGGGTCGCGGCGATCTTCGGGGTGTGCCGCAGGACGTCCTCGACGACGACCTGGATGTACTCGACCAGCAGGTTCCGGAAGCCGGAGATCTCCTCGGGCTTGAGATGATATCGGGCCATGATCTGGCCCAGGTAGGCGTAGAAGTCGCGGACCGTGGCGGCCAGCTCGGCGTGCTGCAGGAACAGGGTGGTGACCCGCTCGGCCAGCAGCTCCCGGGCCCGGCGCGCGGGCAACGACCCGGCGTCGAGCTGGGTGCGGGCCGACGCGGTGGCCAACGTCTCACCGAGCTGGACCAGGCCGCGCTCGATGGCGGGCAGCAGCTCACGGGACACCTCGCGGGCGCCCTCGGGGACCCGCAGCAGCTCGTCGACGTCACGCTGCACGCGCACGGCCAGCTTGCTGACCTGGTAGCGCATGCTGCCCTGCTGGAACTCCGCGATGCTCGCCGCGATCGTCTCGCGGCGGCCGTGCACGAGGTTGCCCCACTCCACGAGCTGCCGCAGCCGGGGAATCACCACGTCGACGTGCGACTCACCGATGTCGATGCGCCCGTCCCGCTCGGCGGCGGCCAAGGCGGAGGACACCTCGCCCGCCGAGAGGTCGGCCAGGAGCGTCGAAGTGAACAGGCGCATGATCGCGAGGTAGGTGCGATGGTGCTCGCGCGGCTGCAGATAGGCGTAGAGCTGAAGCCTGTGCTCGGTGTCGGTCTCCTGCTCTGGCTCCACGGCGGCCCACGATAGCCAAGGGGGCCGACACCCGCGCACTCCGGGACCGGGCGCGCGATACGGTTCCCTCTCCAGGGGGAATCTTTTGAGGAGGGCCCGTGTCGTCGGCGCGCGCTATCGGACTGCTGTTAGGCGTCGCCGCCGACGTCGTGTTGGGGGACCCGCGACGACTGCACCCGGTCGCGGGCTTCGGCACCGTCGCCCAGCGCGTCGAGCGGACGCTCTACCGCGACCACCACGTTCCCGGCGTCGTCTACACGGCGGCGCTGGCCGGTTCGGCAGTCGCCTTGGGCGTGGCTGTCGAACGGGCGGGCAAGCGCAGCCCCTGGGTCCGAGTCCTCGGCACGGCGGTGGCGACCTGGGCCGTCCTGGGCGGCCGCTCCCTGGCCGCCGAGGGCGCGATGATCGGCCGCCATCTCGACTCGGGCGCGGTGGAAGCGGCCCGGGAACGCATCCCCCACCTGTGCGGCCGCGACCCCAGCACCCTTGACTCCCCGGCCATGGCCCGCGCCACTGTCGAATCGGTCGCCGAGAACACGTCGGATGCCGTGGTGGCCCCCCTGTTCTGGGGCGCGGTCGCAGGCGTCCCCGGCCTCCTGGGCTACCGCGCGATCAACACCATGGACGCGATGGTCGGCCACAGGTCCCCCCGCTACCGCCGCTTCGGCTGGGCCTCAGCCCGCCTCGACGACCTGGCGAACCTGGCGCCCGCACGACTGGCGGCGGCATTGACGGTGATCGGCGCCCCCGTGGTCGGCGGCGACCGCAAGGGCGCCTGGACAGCCTGGCAACGAGACGCGTCCGCCCATCCCAGCCCCAACGCGGGCCGGGTCGAGGCAGCTTTCGCGGGAGCTTTGGAAGTCCGGTTGGGTGGCCGCACGGTGTATCCGCATGGGGTCGAAGACCGACCGGTCTTGGGCACCGGCCGGATGCCGGACGCGGGACACGTGACCAGGGCAGTGGAACTCTCGAGGGTGGTCGGCGCTCTGACGGCTGTCGTCGCCGCGGCCATCGCCTTGATCACCGGCAGGCGTAAGAACCAGGCCGTCTGAAAACTGCTGCGCTATCCAACCGCCGGCTGAGGGGACCGTGACGGCAACCGACCCTGGTTACCGCCTGACCGCAGTCATCACAGAGAAGGTGACGAACTGGGAAAATTCCGGGGAGGCGGACTGGTTTCGTCGTCGGCCAGGATCTCCGCCACCGAACGGCGCTTCGGCGCGTCCGTGCGGAGCATTCCGCCGGGTTTGATCTCCCGCCAGGTGAAGTACACCAACCCAAGAAGGGCCATCGCGCCGAAGGCGATCCACTGCAAGGCGTACGACAAGTACGGACCCACATCCAGTTGCGGCAGGGGTAGGGCTCCCAGGACGCCGGGTGAGCCTTCCTCCAACTGTGCGTATCCAGGCCGGATAGGCAGCCCGGCCGCCTCTCCGACTTTGCGGGAGTCCACCGCATAGACGTGCTTGCGGCCCTCCTCCACAAACGCCGGCCTGGCCTGCGGGTCCCGTTCATCCGCTCGCACGCGCGCGATCAAGTCCACACGGCCGCTGGGGGCGGCGGCGTAGTCGGGCACGCGGACGCCCTCGACCGGTCGGACGAACCCGCGGTCGACCAGGACCACCTCGCCAGTCGCCAGGCGGAATGGGGTCAGGACCTCGAAGGCCGCCGCTCCCTGGACTGTCCGAAGTCGGGCCACCGCCTCTGACTCCGGCAGGTACGAGCCGGACAACGTCACCCGGCGCCACTGGGTGGCGGGGTCGGCGGACTGGATGGGGATGGGGGCGGCCTCGAAAGACGACGTGATGGCGTCGTTGGTGGTCTTGCGGTCCTCGTGGCGGGTGAACTGCCAGGGAGCGAGCAGCATGAAGCACGCCGTGGCGAAGACGACCACGACGAAAGCCAGCATCAGCCACCCAGGGCGCAGCAGCGACCGCACTCCACAACGGTAGGCCGGCGGCCGCTGTGACCTGGCTCCCGGTCCCCACGGACCGCCCGTCGCGGGCCGAAGAATGGTAAATGGGAATTACTGCGGGGAACTCCCCTCCAGTCGTCGGTTCTATAAAAACCGCCCTTTGGCTAATCTTCGATTTTGGGATCAGTGTCCTTAACGATGATTCCGCACGGAGTCCACCTGCGCCCGGACTCGAAACCTCTGTGGTCACGAGTCTGGGTAACTCCTGAAGGAGCACTATCTTGAGGTTTCGACGAATTAGCGGCTTGATGCTGCTGATGGCGGGCGTGCTGGCGGTATCCACCGCTCCCGCCGGCGCGCACGACCCGGAGACCCCGGAGGGCCAAGCCGCCGCTCGGGCGTTCATGGCCGACTACGAGCCCGCCGACCGCCGCGCCCCGATCACCGGGACCGTCGCGGGTGTGCCGTGTGTCAACGGCAAAGCCGACATCTACCCCTGCAAGAACGTCGACCTGGTCAGCGTTCTGCCGCTGTCGAGCATCGGCGGCGGCAACGGCAACGACATCTGGGGCTGGACCGACCCGACCACCCAGAAGGAATATGCGATCGTCGGCCGGACCAACGGCACGGCGTTCGTCGACATCAGCACGGCCACGTCGCCGAAGTACCTGGGCAACCTGCCCTCCAACGGCGGCAGCAGCACCTGGCGTGACATGAAGGTCTACAAGGACCACGCCTTCATCGTCGCCGACCAGATCAGCGGCCACGGCATGCAGGTCTTCGACCTGACCCGTCTGCGCACGGTGACCTCCGCGCAGACGTTCACCGCCGACAAGCTTTATACCGGCTTCGGACCCGCGCACAACATCGCGATCAACGAAGAGACCGGCTACGCCTACGCGATCGGCTCGAACACCTGCAGCGGCGGCCCGCACATGGTCGACATCCGCACGCCGAAGAGCCCGGTCAACGCGGGCTGCGTGTCCCAGGACGGCTACACCCACGACAACCAGTGCGTGGTCTACCGGGGACCGGACACCCGCTACACCGGTCGCGAGATCTGCTTCAACTCCAACGAGGACACGCTGACCATCGTCGACGTGACCACGAAGAGCAACCCGGTGCAGCTCTCCCGCACCGGCTACTCGGGCGCCCAGTACTCGCACCAGGGGTGGCTCACCGAGAACCAGAAGTACTTCCTGATGGACGACGAGCTCGACGAGCAGCGCTCGGCCACGGACAAGAAGACCAAGACCTACATCTGGGACCTGACGAGCCTGACCGCGCCGCGGCACACCGGCACGTACAGCTCCCCGGCCGAGTCGATCGACCACAACATGTACGTCAAGGGTGATTACGTCTACCAGGCGAACTACCGTGCGGGCCTGCGCATCCTGGACATCAAGAACGTCGCGTCGGCGTCGCTGACCGAGGCGGGCTATTTCGACATCTACCCGTCGGCTGACGGCGCGCAGTTCAACGGCGCGTGGAGCACGTACCCGTACTTCCCGTCCGGCAACGTGGTCGTCAACGGCATCGAGCAGGGTCTTGTCGTCGTCAAGCCGAACCTTGGCACCAGCGAGCCCCCGCCCACCGGTGGCAAGTTCGAGAACACCAACAATGTCAACATCCCCGACCTGGGCGCCGCCATCACCAGCGACATCACGGTCACCGGCCAGACGGGCAACGCCCCGGCCACCCTGCAGGTCGCGGTCGACATCAAGCACTCCTGGCGCGGTGACCTGGTCATCGACCTGGTGGCCCCGGACGGCACGGCGTACCGGTTGAAGAACTCGTCGGGCAACGACTCGGCCGACAACGTGATCACCACGTACACGGTGAACGCGTCGACCGAGGTCGCCAACGGCACCTGGAAGCTCAAGGTGCAGGACGTGGCTCGGTACGACACCGGCTACATCGACGCCTGGAGCCTTCAGTTCTAGGACGGTGATGGGGGTCCCGCCCGGCGGCGGGACCCCATTGTCCATTCGCAATCCCAGAGGTGTCTCAGCGACGTACTGGCAAGAATTGTCGGGTTCCCGGAGAAATAGGCGATGACTACCGTTTTATGCGGAGTCATCGCCTATTCGGTGTTTCCAGAAGGCTGGATCCCCTGCATCCGGAAGGAGCACTACCGTGCGGTATCGATTGAATACCTTCGCGGCCCTGGCCATCGCCGGTCCGTGGCCATGACAAATGCCACGGCCCGCGCCCACGGGCCCAGGGACCTTCAGTGCGTCCGGACCCAATCCAGCAGGCCGGGGCAGGCCGCCTCGACCATGGCCAGCACCTTTGCGAAGCCCGCCGCGTCGCCGTAGCACGGGTCGGGTACCCGTTGTCGGACAGGATCCGCACGGTCCGGGGTCAGCGGGGTCACCGACGTGCCAGCCGCCGGTGCCCGCGCTGGTCACCCGGACCTGGTCGGCCGGCCCGGCGCGGCGCAGGTGCTCGCCGAACACCAGGGCGGCCATGGGGGAGCGGCAGATGTTGCCGGTACAGACGAAACAGATATGCACGGGGAGAGAGTAGGGATGGAAGAGGAGCCGTGGTGGTCACCGGAGCGGATCCGACGGCTGCCTGACTCGGAGCGGGCCAAGGCGATGAGCAGGCTCACCGAGGCCGTCGACCACCACATGATCACGCGGACCACCACCGACGACCTCGCCCGACTCCGCTCCCTGCGCTGGCTGCGCGAGCACGGCCTCAGCGCCTTGGTCGACTAATCCACCCGCACCCAAGGGGATCGTGGCACGGGTGCGGAACCCAGCGGCGGCCGGAGAGCGGTCCAACCGAATTCACTAGAATCCTCGCGATGACCAGCACCGGATCCGATGAGCACGCCCTGTTGCGGCACCACGGCGACGTCGACGCCGCGCCGGGCCTGCTCGACTTCGCGGTGAACGTGCGCGGTGAGCGCCCGCCTGCCTGGCTGCGTGACCGCCTCGTCGCGGCGGTCGACCGGCTGGGGACCTACCCGTCCGCGGCCGACGACCTCGCCGCCCGCACCGCCGTCGCCGACCGGCACGGCCGCGACGCCGACCAGGTGCTCATCCTCAACGGCTCCGCCGAGGGCTTCGCGCTGCTGCCCCGGCTGCGCCCGACGCTGGCCGCGCTGGTGCACCCCTCGTTCACCGAGCCCGAGGTCGCGCTGCGTGAAGCGGGGGTGCCCGTGCGCCGGGTGCTGCTCAGCGAGGACGACGGCTACGCCCTGCGCCCGGAGTTGATCCCCGCTGAGGCCGACCTTGTGGTCGTCGGCAACCCGACCAACCCGACCTCGACCCTGCACCCCGCCGACCTGGTTCGCGCGCTCGCGCGACCCGGGCGGACCGTGCTCGTCGACGAGGCGTTCATGGACGCGGTGCCCGGCGAGGTCGAATCCCTCGCCCACGACCAGGAAACCCCCGGCCTGCTGGTCTTCCGCAGCCTCACCAAGACCTGGGCGCTGCCCGGCCTGCGCGCCGGGTACGCGCTCGGCTCCCCGGACCTGCTGGCCCGGCTCGCCGCCGACCGTCCACAGTGGCCGGTCGGTACCCTGGTCCTCGAAGCCGTCATCGCCTGCAGTGAGCCGCCCGCGGTGGCCGAGACCGAGGTGGCGGCTGTGGAAGCCCTGTCCCACCGCGAAGACCTCGTCGAGGCGCTGGAAGAACTCGGTGTCCTGGTGGCCGGCCCGGCTTCCGCGCCCTTCCTCCTGCTGCGTGTTCCCGACGGCGAGCGCGTCCGGCAAGGCTTGCGGGAGCGGGGAATCGCGGTCCGTCGAGCCGACACGTTCCCCGGTCTCGGCCCCGACCACCTGCGGGTCGCCGTCCGCTCGCCCGAGCAGTGCGCGCCGCTGGTGGCCGCGCTGAAAGCCGAACTCGCCGTGGAGGTCACGCTGTGACGACCGTCGCCGACGCGGTGGCCGCGCTCGACGCCGCCTACCCGCCCGCGCTCGCCGAGAGCTGGGACGCGGTGGGTCTGGTGTGCGGCGACCCCGCCGACGAGGTCACCGCGATCCTCGTCTGCGTCGACCCGACGGAGTCCACAGTGGACGAGGCGATCGAACTCGGCGCGCAGCTGATCGTCGCGCACCACCCGCTGCTCCTTCGCGGTGTGCACGGCGTCCCCGCCGACACCCCCAAGGGCTCGCTCGTGCACCGCATGGTCCGCGCGGGCGTCGCCCTGTTCTGTGCGCACACCAATGCCGACGCCGCCGACCCCGGCGTGTCCGACGCGCTCGCCGAGGCGATCGGCCTGACCGTCACCGGCCCGCTCAACCCGAACGCGGACGGCGCCACCGGCATCGGCCGGATCGGCACCCTCGACAAGCCCGAGCCGTTCGCCGTCTTCGTCGAGCGCGTGGCCCGCGCGCTGCCCGCCACCGAGGGCGGTGTGCGCGCCGCCGGGGACACCAACCGGCGCGTCCGGACCGTCGCGGTCTCCGGCGGCGCGGGCGACTCCTACCTCGGCGCCGCCACCGCCGCCGGTGTCGACGCCTACGTCACCGCCGACCTGCGCCACCACCCCGCGAGCGAACATCTCGCCGCGGGCGGGCCCGCCTTGGTCGACGTCGCGCACTGGGCCAGCGAGTGGCCGTGGTGCGACCAGGCGGCGGGCATCCTGCGCGCGGGCCTCGGCGGTACCGTCAGCGTCACCGTCTCCACCATCCGCACCGATCCCTGGACCGCCCAGTCCGCCGGGGCGCCAACCCGAACCGGGAGGTTCACCGGGTGAAAGCCGATCCCGCTGTCCAACGTCGTCTCCTCGACCTCGCAGGCGTCGACGCCGAACTGGCGCGCGTGCGGCACCAGCGGCGCACCATGCCGGAGCTGGCCGAGGTCGCCGACGGCGAGAAGGCCGCGCAGGCCAAGCGGGACGCGCAGGTCGCCGTGCAGATGCAGCTCGACGACCTCGACCGCGAGGTGGCACGGCAGGAGAAGGAGATCGACGCCGTGCGCGCCCGCGAGGACCGCGACCGCAAACTGCTCGCCGGTGGCACCGTCGGCGCCAAGCAGCTGACCGACCTCGAACACGAGCTGGCCACCCTGGAGCGCAGGCAGGCCATCCTCGAGGACGACCTGCTCGAACTCATGGAGCGCCGCGAGGCCGTCGAGATGGACGGCAAGCACGCCTCCGTCGAACTGGCCAAGGCCGAGGAGGCGCTGGCCGAGGCCAACCGCCGGCGCGACGAGAACCTCGCCGACCTCGACACCAACGAGTCCCGCCGCGACGCCGAGCGGGCCAAGATCCTGCCCGACATCCCGGAGGACCTGCTGGCCCTCTACGAGCGCAAGCGCAGGCAGAAGGGCATCGGCGCGGCCCTGCTGCGCGCCCGCCGCTGCGGCGCCTGCCGCATCGAGCTCGACCGGCGCGAGATCTCCCGCATCAAGGAGACCGCGGGCGACGAGGTCCTCGAATGCGAGGAGTGCGGGGCGATTCTGATTCGGACCCCGGAGTCCGGCCTGTGAAGGTGATCGTCGAGGCCGACGGCGGATCCCGGGGCAACCCGGGCCCCGCGGGCTACGGCGCCGTCGTCTTCGACGCCGCCACCGGAGCGGTCTTGGCCGAACGCGCGGAAGGCATCGGCCGCGCGACGAACAACGTCGCCGAGTACATGGGCCTGATCGCGGGTCTGGAAGCCGCCGCGGAGATCGGTGCCGACACGGTGTCGGTGCGCATGGACTCGAAGCTGGTCGTCGAGCAGATGTGTGGCCGCTGGCAGGTCAAGCACCCCTCGATGCAGCCGTTGGCCCAACGCGCGCGCGAACTGGTCCGCGGCTTTCAGCGCGTCGAGTTCGACTGGATCGCCCGCGCGAAGAACACCCACGCCGACCGCCTCGCCAACGAGGCGATGGACCGCCAGGCGGGCATCGAGCCCAAGGTCGCCCAGCCCGTCAAGGCGCCTTCGTGGACCGGCGCCCAGGGCGAGCCGACCCGGCTGCTGCTGGTCCGCCACGGCCAGACCGCGATGTCGGCGGAGCGCCGCTACTCGGGCCGGGTCGACGTCCCCCTGACCGAGCTGGGCGAGGCCCAGGCCGAGGCGGCGGCGAGTCGGGTCGCGAAACTCGACCACGTCGACGCGGCCACCCCGATCGTCACGTCCCCGCTCGCGCGCACCCTGGCCACAGCCCGCGCCGTGGCCGCCGCGACCGGCGGTGAGGTCACCACGCACGAGGGTCTGATCGAAACCGACTTCGGCGACTGGGACGGGCTGACCTTCGCCGAGGCCTCCGCCCGCGACCCCCAGCTGCACACGCAGTGGCTCTCGGACACCTCGGTCGCGGCTCCGAACGGCGAAAGCATGGACGCCGTCCACCGCCGGGTACGCCGAACCCGCGACGACCTGATCACCAAGTTCGGCGGCAAGACCCTGATCGTGGTCAGCCACGTGACCCCGATCAAGTCCCTGCTCAGGATGGGCCTCGACGTCGGCCCGTCCCTGCTGTTCCGCCTGCACCTGGATCTGGCGTCACTGTCGATCGTCGAGTTCTACCCCGATGGGAACGCCTCGGTGCGCCTGGTCAACGACACGTCCCACCTGGCATGACCAGCTTCGATCAGCCGGTGAGCGCGATCGGCGTCCGGACTGCCGCGATCAGCCGGGCGAACTCGCCAAGCGTCTCGTTCAGGGCGTGCGCGGCGAGCGGCCGGACCACGCCGCCCTCTTCCGGCGCCGCGATCATCCGATCGAGGACGAAGTGCCCGGGCAGCACGTCAGCCGCCCCAAGCGCGCGCAGCAGCGGCAGCAGGGCGAAGTCGATCGCCACCACGTGCCCCTGCGTCCCGCCGTTGGCCAGCGGCAGCACCGCGATGTCGGCGAGCGTGCCCTCGGGCAGCAGGTCGAGCAGGGATTTCACCAGCCCGCTGTACGCGGCGCGGTAGACCGGACTGGCCACGACCACGCCGTCCGCGTTCGACACCAGGTCGATGGCCTCGCGGATCGCGGGGTGCTCGACGTCCTCGGACAGCAGCGCCACCGTGGGCAGGTCGCGCACCGTGATCGTGTCGACGGTGTGGCCCGCCCGGCGCAGTTCGGCTTCCGCGTGGGCCACCAGGATGCCCGACCGAGTGCTCGCCGACGGGCTCCCGGAGATGATCACCACCGATGCCATCGCACACCTCCTCATCCCTCTCACCTGAGTAGATCAGGCGCCCGCGACCTGCTCAAAGAGCGTCCACACCATGGGAGTGCCAGCTCAGGAGACGCGCTCCGTATCCTTGGTGTGCGGGCGAGTCGGCAGGGCGGCCGCGGCGGTGTGACCCACCGGCGAGGAAAGTCCGGACTCCGCAGGGCAGGGTGGTTGTTAACGGCAACCCGGGGTGACCCGCGGGACAGTGCCACAGAAAACAGACCGCCTGGTGAGAGCCAGGTAAGGGTGAAACGGTGGTGTAAGAGACCACCAGCACCTCGGGTGACCGAGGTGGCTAGGTAAACCCCACCCGGAGCAAGGCCAAGAGGGAGCCCCCGGGCTCCTGCGCAGACGTTCGAGGGCTGCCCGCCCGAGTCTGCGGGTAGGCCGCACGAACCTGCCGGCGACGGCAGGTCTAGATGGATGGTCGCCCACCGAGGCTTCGGCCTCGGGGACAGGATCCGGCTTACATGCCGGCTCGCCCGCCCTGTTCGCACGAAATTCGTGAACGCTGGACATACACCGATCGGAGTAACTTCGCGCGAGACGCGCCAGAAGTTCACCTGTGAAATGTCACACCCCGCGTGCACGATGTGGTGCAGGTGGGTGAACTCCGGCCGTGACTGGGAAATTCGGGTGGTCATCGGCTCTGACCAGCCCTGTTCGACCGATGATGGGGGTAACAAAACTCATCCGACGGGAGGACGCGGGCCAGGTGGATCTACGGAGCGCATCACATCAGCTACCGATCGTAATGACAATCATGTGCTCCTCATGAGACCCTCCTTGGGGCACAGCACAGACCTGCCGCGCCGGGTGGCACCGTCCGGCGCACTTGGGAGATCGAAATGACCACCCCGACCCTGATGACACTCGTGGACCTCGCCCAGCAGCAGCCGACGAACGTCGGCACCACGGGCGTCCGCGACTGGATCCTCAACAACATCATCCCCCTGCTTCTCCTCGTGGTCGCGCTGCTCGTGCTCTGGCTCGGTGGAGGTAAGGGCGACAACGCCGGCGTGATGCGCAGGCTCGGCGGGGTGATCGTCGCCCTGGGCATCATCGGCCTCGCGGTGACCACCGACGCGGGCCAAGGCATCGGTCGCTGGATCGCCGGCCTGTTCACCGGAGGATGACCTGACGTGCGGATCCGCACCGACGACGAGGTGTACCGGGTCGACGCCGTCTGGCTCGGCCCGCCCAAGGCGACCTTCCCCTGGCGCGCCCGCTACGTGGCCTGGGGCATCGGCTCGGTCGTCTTCCTCTTCATTCTCACGATCCTGCGCAACGTGGGGATCGGCCTGTTCTGGTCGTTCTCGTGGGGGATGGTCGCGACCATAGCCATCACCATGTTCATCTGCTCGCGGATCAGTCATGAACGACCCCTTGGTGCGGTCCTTGCCATGTGGGTGCGCGAAGTGACGGCCCCTCGCGAGATCATCGAGGGAATCGGCGGCGCGGCCAGCGCCGCCCAGGTCCGTGTGCGTTCCGAACTGCCCCGGCGACGCCCGCGGGGACGGAAGCGGAACAACGGGTACAGGGAGGTCAGCGGTGTTCGGACGCGGTAAGCGTGAGCCGGATGTGCTCGCGACATACCCGGCGGGACATTCGCAAGGCCGATCGCAGGGACAAGGCAAGCACGCGCGCTACGAGCAGGCTCGCTACGACAAAGAGGCGCGCAAGCGCGGCAAGCGGCTGCCCGGTGAGCAGAGCCTGCCCAGCTACACCCCGGAGATCGCGGCGCGCACGATCGACGGCCACCTGCTGCGTACCGGCGCCGACGTCTACGCGTGGTACCGGCTCGCCCCGCAGCGCTGGTCGTTCCGGTCGGACTCGCAGCGCCAGGACCTGATGGGGGCCATCGCGGGCCAGTACGCGGAGCTGTCGGGCCGCTGGATGCATCTGCGGGTCACGACCAGGCCGTACCCGATTCGCATGTGGGCCGAGGCGCACGTGCACAACGCGGTCAACCGCCTGCCCGACGTGCCCGGCGCGCTGTCCTTCGACGACTACCTCGTCGGCGAGCAGCAGCAGCTCATGGGCCGCTCGATGGCCGAGAAAGAGGTGTACCTGGGCGTCCAGGTGCAGACCCGCAACGTCATGGACCGCGCCGTCGAGCGGGCCGCGCCGCTGCTGCGCAAGGTCTTTCCCGAGGCCGTCGACGCCGAACTGCTGGCGATCGAGAGCGAGGTCGAGCACCTCGACCAGGTCATCGGCTCGGCCGGGCTCGAAGGCCGACCGGTCACCGCCGAGGAGATCTCCTGGCTGATGCACCGCTCGTGCTCACTGGGCCTCCCGGCGCCCCGCAACATGCCCGCCGTCCCCGGCGCGGCGTGGGAGCCGGAAGACCTGGCCAGCTTCACCGACGCCGCCGACTTCCACCAGGACCCGTACTCGCCCACGGTCACCGTGCGCGGCCGCACCGGCTCCAACGCCGGGGTCAAGCGGCACGTCGCGGTGCTGACCGTCGGCATGATGCACGGCCTGCAGATCCCCGAGATCGACGACCCGTGGGTGCAGCGCGCCGACCGGCTCCCCGCCGCCGTGGAGTGGTCCGCGCGCATCTACGTGCGCAGGCCCGAAGAGGTCCAGGGCGAGCTCGCGCGGCAGATGAACAAGGTCCGCTCCCAGGTCAAGCACTACACCGACGAGCACGAGCTGGAGCCGCCGCAGTCGCTGGCCCGGCAGGCGAGCCGGGTGCTGGAGATCGACGACGAGATGACCTCGGGCTTCACCGCCCTGGCCACCCGCGTCCGCTCCTGGTGGCGCCTGGCCGTGTCCGGCCCGACCGACCGCGACGCGCTGCGGCTGGCCCAGGAGCTGCTCGACCTCTACAAGCCGAAGATCGCCATCGAGCACCCGGAGGCGCAGTACGCGCTGGCCAGGGAGTTCATCCCCGGCGAGCCGCTCGCCTCCGCCGCCTACCTGCGCCGCGGCTCGGTCGTGTGGGCCGCGTCATCGGTGCCCACGGCCACGGCCGAGGTCGGTGACCGGCGCGGCATCCTGCTCGGCGAGACCTGCACCGCGACCCGGCGCCCCGTGGCGTGGGACCCGTGGATGGCCCAGGAGATCCGCGACTCGTCCGGTCTGACCGCGATGGTCGCGGGCCTCGGTGGCGGTAAGTCCTTCCTCGGCGGCGGAATCGTCTACAAGACGCTGCGCGCGGGCGCGCACTGGACGATCCTCGACCCGTCCGGCCCGCTGGCGAAGCTGTGCGACCTGCCGGAGCTGCGGCCCTACGCGCGGCCGATCAACCTGCTCAACGCCCAGGCGGGCATCCTCAACCCGTACCGGGTGGTGGCCGAGCCGCGACTCGAACACTTCCTCGACGAGGAGGACCCGGAGCGCGCCTGGCGCCGGGAGAAGGCCCTCGCGGCCGCGACGCGCCGCCGACTCGTGCTCGACGTGCTGTCGGGCCTGCTGCCGTATGAGGTCTCCCGGCTGCCGCAGAGCCGCATCGTGCTGCTGCGCGCGGTCCGCACGGTCGGCGGTCGCGCCGACGCCGACCCGAGCCTGGTCTTCGACGCGCTGCGCCGCGACGCCAGCGAGCACCACGAGCACGCCGTCGTCGTCGCCGACTTCCTCGACGAGATGAAGGAGCGCATGTCGCTGCTCATCCCCGAGCGCGGCGCCGACCCGTACGACGAGCAGCGCGACGACCGGCTGACGGTCCTCACCATGGCCGGGCTGACCCTGCCGAAGGACGGTGTCGGCCGCGAGCACTGGACCGACGCCGAGGCCCTGGGCGTCGAGATGCTCAACCTCGCCGCGTGGCTGACCCAGCGCTCGATCTACGAGAAGCCCAAGGACATGCGCAAGGGGGTCTGGATCGACGAGGCGTTCTTCCTCTCCGAGGTCCCGACCGGCCGCGTGCTGATGAACCGCTTCGCGCGTGACTCGCGAAAGTGGAACGTCCGGGTGCTGCTGTCCTCGCAGATCCCGGCCGACTTCCTCAAGATCCAGGGCTTCGTCGCCCTGCTCGACTCGGTCTTCATCGGCCGCCTCGACGACGACCAGGCCCAGTCCGACGCGCTGCGGCTGCTCAAGGTCCCGGTCAACGGCGGCTACGAGCAGGTCATCGCCAGCCTGGGCAGGCGTCCGGCCCAGCGCGGCGTCGAACGCGACACCGCGCCCCGGCAATTCATCTTCGGCGACGGTGCCGGTGGTGTGGAGCGCATCCGGATCGACCTTTCCGGCTCCCACCTCGAGCACCTGCGCGGGGTCATGGACACCACCCCGGATGCCATGCGCGAGCGCAACGCCCGCGCCGCCCTGCCCGCGGCACCCGCCACCCCGGCGGCGCCGGCCCTACCCGAACCGGAGCCGCTCGACGGCTCCACGATGCCCAGTGACGAGGAGTTCGAACGCGCGGCGGAATTCGAGCTCGGCCTGAGCGAGGACGAGTTCCTCCTCGAGCCGGACCCGGAACCGTCCGACAGGAAAGACGGCGAGAAGAAACGCGGTCGTGAGGACGCGGCATGAGAGATGATGTGCCGTCGCAGAAGTTGATCAAGCTAGTGCCCGGTAGCCCGAGCTCGAGGTTGGTGGACGTCACATGATCACGTTCCTGATGGTGGTGGTCGCCGCCACGCTGCTGTACGCGGCGCGGCGGAGGAAGAGATCACCCCATTCGCGCAAGCGGCTCACGATGCTCGCCGTCATCGGCATCATCGGGCTGCAAGCGGTGATCGGCAGTCCCGCGATGGCGCAGGACAACAGCTGCGTCCCCAACCCGGAGCGCCCCGGCGCGGGCATGGTCGGCGCCCTCGACCCGCCGCAGGGCAACGGCGCGCCCGACAGCCCGTACCTGATCTACGGCTACGCCGGCATGGTCTGGCACGTCTACGACGAATCGTGCGGCGGGCTCGTCCCCAACGGCGTGAGCGACCCCGGCTCCACGATCGACACGTGGGCGGGCAACGAGCTGTTCAACATCGCCAAGAACATCATCGGCGCCACCAACTCGCTGCACTACACGCTGCTCAACGGCGGCGTCCTCGGCGGACTGAACGAGCAGATCGGCAAGGCCGCCGACTCGGTCTTCAACAACCTCTACACGCAGCTGTTCAGCCTGTTCATGCTGGTTCTCGCCGTGCTGATGTTCCGGCAGATCTGGAAGGGCGACCTGGCCACAGTCAGCAAACGTGCTCTCTTCGCGTTCGCCGGCATGTGGCTGGCGGCGTCGTCGTTCGTGCTGGTCAGCAACTACGAACGCATCGACGACGTCATCGTGCGCACCACGACCGCCATCCAGGGTGGTTTCGTCGACAACGCGGAAGACCGCGGCGTTGTGCACGTCCTGCCGACGCAGCTTCACAACAAGGTCATCTACGAGAACTGGCTGCGCGGCGAGTTCGGCAGTCCCGACGACCCGAAGGCCGCCGAGTTCGGCAGGCGCCTGCTCGACGCCCAGGCCTGGACGCGTGACGACATCGTCTCCGGACGCGACGCCGACAACAACGCCGAGCAGGCCAAGAAGAACGAGTACAAGCAGATCGCCACCCAGCTCGGGTCCGCGACCGGCTACTTCAAGGGCACCGACGGCAGTCGCACCGGCGCGGGCATCCTCGCGATGTTCCAGTCGATCGTGTACTCCCTGTTCCAGCTCTTCGCGAAGCTAGCCGTACTGCTCGCGCAGCTGCTGCTGCGGATCCTTGCCCTGACCGCCCCGGTGATCGGTTTGGTGGCCTTGATCCACCACGACATCCTGCGCAAGGTCGGGCGCGCGGTCGGCGCGGTCGTGCTCAACGTGTTGATCCTGGCCATTCTCGCGGGCATCCACTTCAAGTTCCTCGAAATGATCTTCTCGCCCGAGGCCAAGCTGTCGCTGCTCACGCAGATGCTCTTGGCGGCCATCGTCACCCTGGTGTTCTTCCTCGTGGGACGCCCGATGCGGCGCATGTGGCAGATGCTGGAGATGTCGGTCGGCGCGGCGGGCGCGTCCATGCCCGCCGCCGGGGTCGGAGTCTTCTCCCGGTTCCGCCGCAACAAGCACGAGGGCTCGACCCCGCAGGACGAGTTCTGGGACACGGTCCGCGACGGCGAGGACGGCGAGTCCACCGGGCTGGCCAAACACAGCCAGGGCAACCGCAGGCCCCGACCCGAGGCGAGCAACCCGGTCACCGCGACCGCCCAGCGGATGGACACGCCGCGGGCCGCCATCGGCGCACCGCGCCAGGCTCTTGAGTCGTCCATCACCCGGCTCGGACCCGGCGACCACGACGTCGTCCTGCCCGGAGCCCCGCGGCCCGGCCGCGGTGGTCCGGCGACGATCGTGCGGGCGAGCAGCCGCGTGGTCGACACCGTGCCGGTCGCCGACCGCAACTGGGACCGCGGCGAGGACGCCGTCGTCATCCCGTCGCGGGTGCCGAACACCGAGTACGCCACACCCGAGGCGATCAGCAGTCCCCGCCCCGCGGACGTGGAGATGGTCGCGGGCCGCCCCGTGCACGTCGTCTACCGGCCCTCGCGCGGACTTGAGGTCGCCGAGACGCCGCGGCGGATGCCGCTGCACGACGGTCCGCGCGAGACCGACTCGGTGGTGAGGTAGCCCGATGCCGATCCGCACCAACCGCGGCCGTGCCGCGGTCTACCGAAAACTCTGGGGCTGGCCGATGCGCTCGCCCAAGCACCTCGCGATGACCGCGGTGATCGCGGCGGTGCTGATCACCGGGCTGGGCATCGTCATCCCGAAGTTGGCGGGCAAGAATGGCCTTCCCGCCTCCGCGTCCACCACGTCAGGCCGTCCTGGTTCGGCCACCACCTACCTGGGCCGGCCCCCGCAGCCCGGTGTCACCTCGGCGCCGACGTCGCTGCCGACGCGGCTGCCGTCGCCGACCCAGCAGCCGTCCTCGGCCCCCGCGGCCCCGGAGGCGCTCGACACCGCCATCGCGTGGGCGGAGGCCTGGGTGTTCCACCCCGCGGGCACCACCACCGAGCGGTGGATCGACCGGCTGCGCCCGCACACCACCGAGGAATACCTGCTCGGGAAGCTCACCACGGTGGAGCCGGCGAACGTGCCCGCGAACGCGGTCACCGGCCGGGCCGAGGTCAAGAACTCGTCCGTGGGCGCCGTCGAAGTCGAGGTGCCCACCGACAACGGAACGTTGCACATCACGGTCATCAAGACCGACAAGGGCTGGCGGGTCTCGGAACACAAGCGGGTGGGCTGATGCGGGCGACAGTGATGATCGGCGCGCTCGCGGCGGGCGGACTAGTCGTCGCCATCACGGCGGGCGTACTCACCGTCGTGCAGAAAGACCAGATGGCCGACGCGATGCGCGTGGCCACGGTGTCGTGCAACGCCACGCTGGGCCCGGCGACGACCGGGCCGGCGGGCTCGGGCGGGGCCGACGCGGCGCGACTCACCGATGATCAGCGCGGCACGGTCGCACTGATCATCGCGATCGGCAAGCAGCGCAACCTGGCCCCCCGCGCCTGGCAGGTCGCGATTCAGGCCGGGATGACCGAGTCGGGCCTGCGCAGCCTGAACTACGGCGACCGCGATTCCCTGGGCATCTTCCAGATGCGCCCGTCGATGGGGTGGGGTTCGCCCGCCCAGGTCACCGACCCGACGTACGCGGTCAACAAGTTCTACGACGTCCTGCTCAACGTCGACGACTGGGAGAACCAGCGCCCAGGGGAGTCCGCGCAGGACGTCGAGCGCTCCGCGTTCCCCGACCGGTACCACCGGTGGGAGGCGATGGCCGCGCACCTCATCGGCACGCTGGGCGAGGTCGTCAACGCCACCGGCTGCGGCCAGGGCGTCGGCAACCTGCTCCCCGCGCCGACCGCGGCGGCCGGGGCGGCGATCAACTGGGCGCTCGGCCAGCAGGGCAAGCCGTACCAGTGGGGCGCGCTGACCACGCACCAGAACTCGTTCGACTGCTCAAGCCTGATGCTGCAGGCCTACCGGTCCTCCGGGATCACGCTCCCGCGCACCTCCCGCGAGCAGTACTGGGCGGGGGCGATGCTGCCGGTCGAGCAGGCGCAGCCCGGCGACCTGGTGTTCTGGGCCTACGACCGGAGCGACCCCCGCACGATCCACCACGTCGCCATGTACATGGGCGACGGCCGGATCGTCGAGGCGCAGCAGAACGGTGTGCCCGTGCACATTCGGCCGTTCAAGTTCACCGAAGGCGGTCTGATGGCCCAAGCCGTCCGGCCGGGGGTCTGAGAGAGAAGTCGACATGAGCGAGCTTGCGAGCGAATCAATGTCACAGTGCCTTCGCGACTGGAGCCACCGAACCTGTGAGGTGGCCGCATGAGCATGTACGCGCCCGATCCGCTTCCCCGCCACGCGGGCCCACCCGCGTCGTGCACCCCGATCCGCGACTTCCTCAACTCCGCGCCCAGGCCCGGGGTCAGCGAGGGCTACGCGGTGCTGCCGCGCGGGCTCGCCGAGGGCATGCCGCTGCCGTGGCAGCAGGCGATGTCGCACCTGCTGCACGAGTTCCACCAGGTGTACGCGCACCTGAGCTGGCCGGAGTACCGCGTCGTGCCGTCGCGCCGGGAGCGGCTGGTCGACCTCGACGAGGAGCAGCTGGCCGAGGTCGGCTGCCTGGTGGAGATCGACGTCGACGGCGAACTGGTGTACCGGGAGCGCAACGGCAAGCGGATCGAGGACCCGGAGCGGCACGAGGTGCTGGTCTCCTGCCTGGACCCGATTCCGAGCCAGCACCTCAACGCGAACCAGGACACTCCGCCGCGTGGTTTCCCGGTGCAACAGGGCCCGCACTGGGGTTAGCTGGACCCATGACCACTGACCCGAACCCGGACCCCGGCTGGTACTACAACACCCGCACCGGACAGGTCGAGCACGGCGAGGTCGGCCGCGCCATCGACCGGCTCGGCCCCTACCCCGACCGCGCCACCGCCGAGCGCGCCCTGCAGATCGCCCGCGAACGCACCGAAGCCGCCGACAAGGCCGATCGCGCCTGGTCCGGCGAGGACGACTAACCCGCCCACCCACCCGAGTGGGTAGGGTGCGGGGGTGAACTCGCGGGTGATCGGGACGGACGGCGCCGAGGTCGACTTCGGGCGGGTGCGCGCGGATTTCAGTCTGCCGACGCAGTTCCCGGCCGCGGCGCTGGCCGAGGCGGAGCGAGCGGTGTCCGACGGGCCGAGAGGCGACCGGGCCGACGCGACCGCGCTGCCCCTGGTGACCATCGATCCGCCCGGCGCCAAGGACCTCGACCAGGCGATGTTCGTCGAGCGGGTCGGTGACGGCTTCCGGCTGCACTACGCCATCGCCGACCTCGGCGCGTTCGTCGTGCCCGGCGGCGCCCTCGACACCGAGGTCCGCAAACGCGGGCAGACCATGTACCTGCCCGACGGCAACGTCCCGCTCCACCCGACCGTGCTGTCCGAGGGCATGGCGAGCCTGCTGCCCGACCAGGTCAGCCCGGCCGCCCTGTGGACGATCGAACTCGGCGCCGACGGCGAGCCGACTTCGGCCACCATCCGGCGCGCGTGGATCAAGTCCGTCGCCCAGTTCGACTACGAGACCGTGCAGGCGGCCATCGACGCGGGCGACCCGCACCCGTCCATCGCCGCGCTTCCCGAGCTGGGCAAGCTGCGCCGCGAGCACGCCGTGAAGCGCGGCGCGGTCGAGTTGCAGCTGCCTGAGCAGGAAGTCGAGCCCGACGGCGCGGGCGGCTGGCGGCTTGTGCTGCGCCCGCGCACCCAGGTCGACGCCTGGAACGCGGAGATCTCGCTGCTCACCGGCATGTCCGCGGCCAAGATCATGCTCGACGCCGGCGTCGGTGTCCTGCGCACACTGCCCGACCCGGACGACAACGCGATCACCTGGCTGCGCCGTTCCGCGAAGAACCTGGGCATCGACTGGCCGGAGGACCGCTCCGCCGCCGAACTGCTCGCCGACCTCGACCCGTCGCGGCCCGACGCGCTGGCCCTGTTCATGGACGCCACCCGGCTGCTGCGCGGCGCGGGCTACACCGTCTTCGACGGCCAGACCCCCGGGCTGAGCACGCACGCGGGTATCGCCGCGTCGTACGCCCATGTCACCGCGCCGCTGCGCAGGCTGGTCGACCGGTTCGGCACCGAGATCTGCCTCGCGGTCTGCGCGGGCGAGGAAGTGCCCGCCTGGGTGCGCGAGGCGCTGCCCGCGCTGCCCGCGCTCATGGAGGGCTCCGACAGCCTCGCGAGCAAGGTCGACCGCGCCTGCCTCGACCAGGTCGAGGCGTGGGTGCTCAGCGACCGGGTCGGCCACGTGTTCGACGCGGTGGTGCTGCGCAGCGACACCAACTCCGCGGAGATCTTCATCCCCGAGCCGCCGGTGCTGGACCGGTGTCCGGGGGAGGGGCTGCCCGAAGGCGAGACCATCCGGGTCCGGCTGACGGCGGCCGTGGTGGCTGAGCGCAGGGTCGAGTTCGAACGGGTGGAGGACGCGTGACCGAGGTCAGTCAGCTCAAGGTCGGGGTGCTGGGCGGGACCGGGCCGCAGGGCCGGGGCCTGGCGCTGCGCTGGGCGCGCGCCGGCATCAGCGTCGTGCTCGGCTCCCGTTCCGCGGAGCGGGCTGAGGCCGCCGCCGCCGAACTGCGGGACCTCGCGGGCGTGGACGCGATCACCGGGCTGGACAACGCCGCGTGCGCCGCCGCGGCCGACGTCGTCCTGGTCGCCGTGCCCTGGGACGGGCACCGCGACCTGCTGGAGTCGCTGCGCTTGGAACTCGCGCAGAAGATCGTCATCGACTGCGTGAACCCGCTCGGCTTCGACAAGCAGGGCCCGTTCGCCCTGCCGGTCGAGGAGGGCAGCGCCGCGCAGCAGGCCGCGCTGGTGCTTGCGGAGTCGCGGGTGACCGCGGCGTTCCACCATGTCTCCGCGGTGCTGCTCGCCGACCTCGGCGTGTCCGAAGTGGACATCGACGTGCTCGTGCTGGGCGACGACCGCGAGGCCACCGACACGGTGCGCGCGCTGGCCGACGCCATCCCGGGCATGCGCGGCGTCTACGGCGGCAGGCTGCGCAACGCGCATCAGGTGGAAGCCTTCACCGCCAACCTGATCGCCATCAACAAGCGCTACAAGGCGCACGCGGGTATCCGCGTCACGGACCTGTGATCGTGCATTTCGACGACCTCGGCGAGCCGGTCCCGCTGACCGGGACCCCGTCGCGGGTGGTCAGTCTCGTGCCGTCGCTGACCGAGGCGGTCGAGACGTCCGCGCCCGGTTTGCTCATCGGAGCGACGGACTACTGCACGCATCCGCCCACGTTGGACGTGCCGAGGGTGGGCGGGTCGAAGTACCCGACCGTCGACGCCGTGCTCGACCTGCGGCCGGACCTGGTGATCGCCAACTCGGAGGAGAACCGGCCCGAGGACGTCGAACGGCTGCGTGCTGACGGTGTCGCGGTGTGGGTGACCCGGGCGGCCGACACAGTTCCGGTGGGCCTGGCGTCGATCCGCAGGCTACTCACCCAGGGCCTTGGGCTGTCCGAACCGGACTGGCTGCCTGCCGCCGAGGCGGCGTGGCACCACGTGGAGCCGGTGCGCGCGACCGCGGTGGTCCCGGTCTGGCGCAAGCCGTGGGTCGTCGTCGGTCGCGACACGTTCGCGGGCGACATGCTGCTCCGGCTCGGTGTCGCCAACGCCTATGCGAACCATGCCGACCGCTACCCGCGTCCGACGCTGGCCGAGCTGAACGCCACCTCCGCCGAGTTGGCCGTGCTGCCCGACGAGCCGTACAAGTTCACCGCCACCGACGGGCCGGAGGCATTCCCGGACAAGCGATCCGTGCTGGTCAACGGCCGATACCTGACCTGGTGCGGCCCGTCTCTGGTGGCCGCTCGCGAGTCCCTGAGCGCGGAGATAGCCAAGGTCTGCTGAAAAACTTGTGCATACCCAAGAAATTGCGTAGGCTCGCGTTATGACCAACGTGCTGCTTGTGCTGACCTCTGCCGCTTCGCTCGGCGGACACCCGACAGGTGTCTGGCTGGAGGAGTTCACCGTCCCGCTCCACGCTTTCCACGCTGCGGGCTTCACAGTCGACGTGGCCTCCGTCCTCGGCGGTACTCCGCCGATCGATCCGGCGAGCGGGTCGGGCGGCCCGAGGGACACCCTCGCGCTCGCCGAGGTGGACCCCACCGCTTACGACGCGGTCTTGCTGGTCGGCGGCCATGGCGCGATGGCCGACTTCCCGGACAACCCGGCCCTCGCCGAGGTGCTGCGCAACACCGACGTGGTGGCCGCGGTCTGCCACGGCTCCGCGGGCCTGCTCAACGTCCCCGAACTGGTCGACGGCAAGGTTGTGACCGTGTTCAGCGACAGCGAGGAGACGGCCGCGGGCGCCGCCGCGATCATCCCGTTCTCCTTGGCGCGCAAGATGGTCGAGTTGGGCGCCAACGTCGAGGCGGGCGACCCGTTCACCAGTTCGGTGCGTCAGGACGGCAAGCTCCTGACCGGCCAGAACCCGCAGTCGTCCGGCGCTCTCGCCGACCTGGTGGTGCGGGCACTGCGATGACCGACCTGTTGGCCGCCCTCCCGCTGCGCGAGCGCAAACGCGCCCGCGTGCGGGTGGGGCTGTGGTCGCACCTGGTGGACCGGATCGAGAAGACGCCGTTCGCCGAGGTGTCGGTCAAGGAGTTGGCGGCGGCGGTCGAGGTCTCGGAGCCGACGTTCTTCAGCCACTTCCCGAACAAGGCCGACCTGCTCGGCTATCACATCTGCTTGTGGCGCATCAGAATGCTGCTCGCCTCGGCGGTGGCGGGGGAGGGACGCGAGTTCCTGCTGCGGTTCTTCGACGAGACCGCGAAGTCCATTGTGGATGGACCGAGGATGTGGTTCGAGATCACCGCGGAGATCGCGCGCGGCGGCGGTCTCTGCGCGCCCCAGGAGATCTCGGCCGCCGAGCGGCTGCTGGCCTTCGGCGATCCGGCGGCCTTGGAGATCGCGGTGACCCCGCAGGCCGACCTGTTCGAGCACCACCTGAGGGTGGCAGGCCTGGCCGATGTCCCGGCGGCGGTCACCGCACTGCTGACGGGCTTCTACGGTGTCCCGCTGGCGCTGGGCGAAGGCAGGCTCGACCAGCTCGCCGACGCCTACCGCGACCACGTCACCCGCGTGGTGTGAGACCTCAGCCGGTCCGGAACTCGTCGGTGGCTTCACGAAGTGCTTGCAGGACACCGGGATCGCTGACGGCGTGGCCCGCGGTGGGCAAGGTCAGCAGCGAGTCCGGCCACACCTGGCGCAGCTGCCATGCCGTCACCGGCGGGCACACGATGTCGTAGCGGCCCTGGATGATCCGACCCGGGATGCCCGCCAGCATGCCCGCGTCGCGGATCAGCTGGTCGTCATCGAGCCAGCCGCCCTGGGTGAAGTAGTGCAACGCGAGCCGGGCGAACGGCACGGCGAACGACGGTGCCGCGTACTGGGCGGTCAGGGCCGGGTTCGGGGCCAGTGAAACCGTCGCGCCCTCCCAGTTGCTCCACGCCAGTGCCGCGCGGGTGCGCAGTTCCTCGTCTTCGCCGAACACCAGGTCCCGGTAGGTGTTGAGCGGGTCCGCGCCGGTCGGGACCAACGCGGCGAACTCGGCCCACGCCTCGGGGAACAGCGCGCAGGCGCCACCCCGGTACAGCCAGTCCAACTCGCTGGGCCGCAACAGGAAGACCCCGCGCAGAATGATCTCGCTGACCCGCCCGGGATGGGTTTCGGCGTACGCCACGGCGAGCGTCGCACCCCAGGAGCCGCCGAACAGCTGCCAGCGCTCGATGCCCAGGTGTTCGCGCAGCCGCTCCATGTCCGCGACCAGATGCCACGTCGTGTTGGCCGACAGGTCGGCGTCCGGCTCACTCACATGCGGGGTGCTGCGCCCGGACCCGCGCTGGTCGAACAGGACGATCCGGTAGGCGCTCGGGTCGAAGTGCCTGCGCTGGACCGGGTTGGTGCCCGCACCCGGCCCGCCGTGGAGGACCACCACCGGCTTGCCGTCGGGGTTGCCGCTGACCTCCCAGTACACGCGGTGCCCGTCGCCGACGTCGAGCGTTCCGTGCTCGTGCGGCTCGATACCGGGATACAGGACGTCCATGCACCCATGCTGCACTACGCCTAGGGTCGTCGACATGGCGATCGCACAATTCGGCAAGGAGACTTCGTCCCGCGGAGAGTTCGTTCGGCAGCCCAACCGGTTCACCGAGCGGATCACCGCGGACGGCTCGTCGGGCAGGCGGCCGGAGCCCGGGCGGTACCGGCTGATCGTGAGCCTGGCGTGTCCGTGGGCGCACCGGGCGGTCATCGTGGCGGGAGTTCCACGCCCCTGGGGCGCCTGACCTGTATCCGTCGGCGTTGCGTTCGGAGATCGACTCGTTGATCGAGCCGATCTTCCACGACGTCAACAACGGTGTGTACAAGGCGGGGTTCGCCACCGGGCAGGCGGCTTACGAGGTGGCGTACTCAGCGTTGTTCGAGGAGCTTGATCGGCTGTCTTCGCGGCTGGAGCGGTCGCGGTATCTGGTGGGGGATCAGATCACTGAGGTGGACATTCGCTTGTTCACCACGCTGGTTCGCTTTGACGCGGTCTATCACGGGCACTTCAAGTGCAATCGCGAGAAGCTGTCTGAGATGCCGGTGCTGTGGGCGTATGCGCGGGATCTTTTTCAGACGCCGGGGTTTGGGTCGACGGTCGACTTCGATCACATCAAGCGGCATTACTACGGGACCCATCCGAAGATCAACCCGACGGGGGTTGTTCCGGTGGGGCCGGATGCCGCTGCCTGGTTGTTGCCACCCGGGCGTGATCACTGGAGTTGATCAGGGGGTGCCTGTTTTTTTCGGGGTGGACCAAGCCCGGCCGCATGGCGTTCAGCCACACGGCCGGGCTTGAAATCTGTTAGTGGAAGGCGTGTTCCGGTGCGGGGAACTCTCGGCCTCGCACGTCCGCCGCGAACTGTTCGGCGGCGTTCAGAAGGACTCCCGCCACATCCGCGTAGCGCTTGACGAACCTCGGGGCCTTCGCCCTTCGCATGCCCGCCATGTCCTGCCAGACCAAGACCTGCGCGTCGCAGTCCGGGCCCGCGCCGATGCCCACGGTGGGGATGTGGAGTTCGTGGGTGACCTTCTTGGCCACATCGGCGGGCACCATCTCCATGACCACGGCGAACGCCCCGGCCTCCTGCAGCGCCACCGCGTCGGCCAGGACGTTGTCGCCCGCGTCGCCTCGGCCCTGGACTCGGTAGCCGCCCAGGTTGTGTTCGCTCTGGGGGGTGAAGCCGATGTGGCCCATGACCGGGATGCCCGCGTTGGTGATGGCCCGCACGTGCGGCGCGAACGCCTTGCCGCCCTCGAGTTTCACCGCGTGGGCGCGGCCTTCCTTCATGAAGCGGATGGCCGTGGCCAGCGCCTGCTCAGGGGAGATCTGGTAGGAGCCGAACGGCAGGTCGGCGACCACAAGAGCCCGCTTCGCCGACCGTGTCACGGCCGCCACCAGCGGAATCAGCTCGTCGACCGTCACCGGCAGCGACGTCTCGTACCCATAGACGTTGTTCGAGGCCGAGTCGCCGACAAGGAGCACGGGGATCCCGGCCTCGTCGAACAGTTCGGCCGTGTACATGTCGTATGCGGTGAGCATCGGCCACGGTTCGCCGCGCTCCTTGAGCTCCTGCAGGTGGTGGATCCGGACCCGCTTGGCATGCTTCGCGCCTTGCGCTGCGGCGGCACCCGTCCCATAGGGAGCGGCTACTTCGGCGGAGTTCTTCTCAGCGGACATCGCTGTCGACCGTCCTTCCCTCGAAGCCCGCGTCGTCGCAGGTCCCCGGGTAATTGCGGATGGCTTACAGGTAAAGCGTGACAGTCCGCCGATTGACAAGCGACTCGGTGGGACGAGGGTCACAGGAGACGGAAACAACACCGACTCGGCGGGCCGGTAAACCAGTCCCGCCGGTGAACTCCCGAGTCCACGCACGTCCTGATCAGGAACCCTCTCGCCAAGCGCTGGTGATCGGGAGGCGGCGGTCGCGGCCGAAGGCCTTGAAGCTGATCTTCGTGCCCGGTGGGTACTGGCGCCGCTTGTACTCGGCCCGGTCGACCATCCGCAGGACCCGGTCGATGAGCTCAGGCTCGAAGCCCGCCTTGATCAGGTCGTCGTAGCCGCGGTCGCCCTCGATGTAGTCGTCCAGGACGTCGTCGAGGAGGTCGTAGTCCGGGAGGGAGTCGCTGTCCATCTGGCCGGGGCGCAGTTCCGCCGACGGGGGCTTGACGATCGAGTTCTCGGGGATCGGCGGGACTTCGCCGCGCTTCTCGGCTTCGGCGTTGCGCCACTTGGCCAGTTCCCACACCAAGGTCTTCGGGACGTCCTTGATCGGGGCGAAGCCGCCGACCGCGTCGCCGTAGATCGTGGAGTAGCCGACCGCCAGTTCCGTCTTGTTGCCCGTCGCCAGGACCAGGTGGCCGTGTTGGTTCGACAGGCCCATCAGCGTGACGCCGCGGCAGCGGGCCTGGACGTTCTCCTCGGCCAGACCCGTCAGGCCCAGTTGCCCGACGAACTGCTCGACCATCCCGGCGATCGGCTGTTCCGAGTAGTGCAGGCCGGTGCGTTCGGCCAGGTCCGCCGCGTCCGAGCGGGAGTGGTCCGAGGAGTACACCGACGGCATCGATACCCCGTACACCGCGTCCGCCCCGAGCGCGTCCACTGACAGCGCGGCGCACACCGCCGAGTCGATGCCGCCCGACAGGCCCATCACGACCGAGCGGAAGCCGTTCTTCTGCGCGTAGTCCCGCAGGCCCGTGACCAGCGCCGCCCACACCTCGGCCTCGTCGGGCAGCGGCTCCGCGACGCCGGGGGAGTGCTGCGGCTCGTAGCCGGGCACGGGGTCCGGTGACACCGTCACGCGGCGGACGGTGAAGGTGTCGACCACCTCGGCGTCCGTGCGGGTCGCGCCGCCGGGGATGTCCAGGTCGATGACCATCAGGTGCTCGACGAACTGCGGCGCGCGCGCCAACAGGGTGCCGTCGACGCCGACGACCATCGAGTCGCCGTCGAAGACGAGGTCGTCCTGCCCGCCCACCTGGTTCACGTAGACCAGCGGCGCGCCTGCCTCGCGGGCACGGCGGGCCACCAGCGGCAACCGGATGTCGTCCTTGTCGCGTTCATACGGGGAGGCGTTCGGCGACACCACGAGGTCGACCCCGGCCCGGCCGAGCCCGGCGATGGGTCCGCCCTCCTGCCAGATGTCCTCGCAGATCGCCATGCCGATCTCCAGCCCGCGGACCTTCACGATGTCCAGGTTCTGGCCGGGCATGAAGTAGCGGCGCTCGTCGAACACGCCGAAGTTGGGCAGGTGGTGCTTGTACTGCCGCGCCACCACCGCACCACCGTGCAACACGGCCGCGGCGTTGCGCGGGCCGACGTCGTCAAGGTCGAGGTACCCGGCCCACACCGGGATGTCGCCGCAGCCCGCCTCGGCCAGCGCGACCGCCAGAGAGTCGAGCGCGGCCCGCGACGCGTGCCCGAAGGACGCGCGCATCGCGAGGTCCTCGACCGGATACCCGGTCAGCACCATCTCGGGGAACACCACCAGGTGCGCCCCGGCCTCCACAGCCTTGCGAGTCCACTCGACGACCGTGGCGGCGTTGCCCGCCAGATCGCCCACAGTGGGGTTGACCTGGGCCAATGCGATCCGAAGCTGCGGCATACCGTCATCCTCCACCATGTTTTCGCCCCTGAGGCGAAAATGTGACGGGAGTCAGACTAGCCCCAAGGCCGTGTAGTTAAGTTTTTGTCGTCGCTGTCAAGATCTTTGGTGGGGCGAGGATGTCGATGGTCAGGGTGGCTTTGTAGCTGGTCCGGTCGATGATCGGGCCTCTGGCTTGGTATTTGGAG
>NZ_JBOHGC010000422.1:0-2370 GCF_050699995.1 Actinokineospora sp.
GCTCAACCGCGCCGACCTGCGCGCCACCGAGGAAGCCCTGCGCAGCTGGATGACCGCCTCCGCGTTGGTGAAACCCGCGAGCGAAGGCGGCCGAGTCGTCGTGATGGCCGACTCCGCCGCCCCCACCATCCAGGCCCTGGTCCGCTGGGACCCGGTCTGGCACGCGTCCCGCGAAGTCGCCGCCCGCACCGAACTCGGCTTCCCCCCGGCCGTCCGCATGGCCTCCGTCGACGGCACCCCCAGCGCCCTCGCCGCATTCCTGGACGACCTCCCCCTGCCCCCGACCGGCGAAGTCCTCGGCCCGGTCCCCCTGGGCGACCCGGACGTCAACGGCCAGGCGGCCCGCGAACGCGCCCTGATCCGCGTGACCCGAGCGGAGGGCCGCGCCCTCGCGACCGCCCTCGCCAAGGCCCAAGCGATCCGCACCGCCCGCAAGGAACCCGACCCCCTGCGCGTCCAACTCGACCCACTCGACCTGATCTGACCTGGACCGCTCCGAGGTAGCACCTGGTGAGGCATTCATCAGCGATCCGTGGTGTTCATACGTGAAGTTCTTCATCGGTTTCGGATGGTGCGCTGTGTATGACCGGGACTGCAACGCCGCCATCAACCTGCTCTCCGCGATGCTCGCGGATGCGGGTTGACATGGTCATCTCGCCGGGAAGTTCCCCGGAGAGACGAAACGCCTGTCGAGACCACATCAGACTCCGACCCCAGCCGGAGCGACGGTCAGCGAAGCAGGAAGAATCACTGGGATTCAACGAACGGTGATGCGTTGCATCGGAGCTGAATACACTGGGACGACCGCCCGCACGTCGAAGGAGCTTTGTGACCGTTCAGCCGATCCGGCTCTTCGGGGATCCCGTGCTGCGCACGCCCGCGGCCGAGGTGGTCGACTTCGACCGAGAGCTGCACAACCTCGTCAAGGACCTCTGGGACACGATGGAGTCCCAGGGCGGCGCCGGCATCGCCGCGCCGCAGCTCGGGGTCGGGCTGCGGGTGTTCACCTACCACTGCGACGGGTTCGCCGGGCACATGATCAACCCGGTGTGGACCTCGGTCGGCGAGGACTACCAGGTCGGCCCCGAGGGCTGCCTGTCCATCCCCGGTTTCTCCTGGGACTGCCGCCGCCACAGCAACGTGGTCGCGCGCGGGTTCAACATGCACGGCGAGCCCATCGAGGTCGAGGGCACCGACCTGCTGGCCCGCTGCATCCAGCACGAGACCGACCACCTCGACGGCGTGGTGTTCGTCGACCGGCTCGACGACGCCACCCGCAAGCTCGCGATGCGCGAGATCCGCAACGCCGACTGGTTCGACGGCGCCGTGCCCACGCTCAAGCAGAGCCCGCACCCGCTCTTCGGGGCCCGCTGATGCGGCTGGTGTTCGCGGGCACGCCCGAGGTGGCCGTGCCGTCGCTGCGCGCCCTGCTGGAGTCCGACCGCCACGAGGTGGCCGCGGTCGTCACCCGGCCGGACGCACCCGCGGGCCGCGGTCGCAAGCTCGTGCGTTCGCCTGTCGCGGCGCTGGCCGATGAGCACGGCATCGAGGTGCTGAGCCCGGTCAAGGCGTCGAGCAAGGCGTTCCAGGCGCGGCTGCACGAGATCGAGCCGGACTGCTGCCCGGTCGTGGCCTACGGCGCCATGCTGCCGCAGTCCGCTTTGGACATTCCGTGCTGCGGCTGGGTCAACCTGCACTTCTCCGTGCTGCCCGCCTGGCGCGGCGCGGCCCCCGTGCAGGCGGCGATCTGGCACGGCGATGAGATCACCGGAGCCAGCACGTTCCAGATCGTCAAGGAACTCGACGCGGGCCCGGTTTTCGGTGTGCTCACCGAGCCGATCCGCCCCGACGACACCTCCGGCGCGCTGCTTGACCGGCTCGCGGTCGCGGGCGCCGGTCTGCTGCTGTCCACACTGGACGGCATCGAAGACAGCAAGCTGGTCGCGCGCGAGCAGCCCGCCGACAGCGTCAGCTATGCCCACAAGATCACCGTGGAGGACGCGAAGGTCGACTTCACGCTTCCCGGCCTCGCCGTCGACCGCCGTATCCGCGCGGTCACGCCCGAGCCGGGCGCGTGGGCCGAGTTCCGCGGCGAGCGCGTCAAGCTCGGTCCGATGAGCAGGGCCGAAGGGGATCTCGCCCCGGGTGAACTGCTCGTCGAGCGCAAGCGCACCCTGGTCGGGACGGCCACGTGGCCGTTGACGCTGGGCGAAGTACAGGCACAAGGGAAAAAACGCATGCAGGCGACCGACTGGGCGCGCGGCATCCGCATCGAAGCAGGGGAGCGGTTGACGTGACGCAGCCAGGCAAACGAGCGCACCGGCCATCACGTCCCGGCCGTGCGCGGCCGCCGCGCAGGCCGAACACGCC
>NZ_JBOHGC010000423.1:0-1741 GCF_050699995.1 Actinokineospora sp.
CCGCGGCCGAGCACAGCCAGAGCTATGCCGGCGCCTGTGCCCCCTCGACCTTCTGGCAAGTCGGAGCGGCCCGGAAAGCCGCTGCCAGCTCCGGGTTCTCCTTGAGGTCCTTCGCCGGTCCCTCAGCGTTCGTCAGCGACTTCATCACCCCGGAGATGTCCGAGATCGCCGCCTGGAACGTCGCCTGGTCGGTGACCGCGGCGGCCTGCAGCTTCGACTTCGCCGTGTCGATCGTCGACTTCGTCGTGGTCAGCGTCGCCATCGCCTTGTCCATAGTGGCCTGTCCGTCCTTCACCGGCGGCGAGCCCGCGGACTTCAACCCGTCCGACACCCCGACCAGCGCCTCGGACAGGTGGCCCAGGTAGACGACGAGGCTGTCCTTCGCGGCCTGCGGGTTGCTCGGGTCGACCGACGGCAGCTGCCGCAGCTTCGCCGCGCCCGCCTCGATGGTCTTGCAGACGCTGTCGGACCAGGCGATCGCGGGATCGTTGGCCGCGTTGTCTTTCTCCGAGCCGCACCCGGCGAGCGCGGTACAGGCGGACGCGGTCACCGCGACCGCGGCGACAAAACGTCGAATCATGGTCGGCTTCCTTAGGGGACGTCGGCAAGATCGGAAACGGGCGCCGCCCGGCCGGAAAGAATTCCGCCGATCGCGCCGTTGCCGGGGAAACGGACGTTACTGGCGGGTTGCGATCGGCGGCAAGCATCACACCTGGGGCTCGACGGTATTTATCAACAACCAACAGAAAGACGCCCGCGGCTTGTCTGTCGCGGCTACCCGCCGGGAAGCGTCTCGTCCGACGTCGACAACAATCATTGTTGTTCGGATCGCACGACTCCGGCGACACCTGCATCACTATCGCTCAAGAAAGCGCGGAGTGTCTTCACCCGATAGGAGGCTGCTCCGGAAAGGGGCCATCGTAGTTTGACACAAACCGACCGCCGAACCTACCGTCGTACACAGCTGACTTCCGGCCATTCGGCCGACCGATATGTTTCGTTAAATCACTCTCAGGGGGCGATGATGGCCGCTGATCGGGTTACGCGGACCCAGGACCGGGCCACCGCGCTGTGGGCTTCGCTGCCGCGCGACCTGGTGGTGAAGTTCCACCCGATGGTGGGCAGGCTGACCCAGGACATGATTCGCGAGATTCAGCACGCGGTGCCCGAATACGCGCGCCCGCTCAAGGGGCATTTCGGCGCGATCATGACCGCCGGGGTGGAGCAGGCGGTGCTGCGCATCCTCGACACGGTCGGTGTCGGCGGGTCGCAGGACGAGAAGTGGGCGGCCATGTTCCGCCAGCTCGGCCGGGTCGAGTTCGCCGAGGGCCGGAGCCTGGACTGCCTGCAGACCGCCTACCGGGTGGGCGGTCGGGTCGCGTGGCGCCACGTCGCCGCGTGGGGGCAGCAGCAGCGGCTGCCGACGGCGATGTTCACCGTCGCCGCCGAGGCGATCTTCGCCTACGTCGATGAGATCTCCGCCCTGTCGATCGAGGGGTACACCGCCGCCCAGGCGGAGTCCGCCGGGGTGGTCGAGCGTCGTCGGCAGCGGCTGCTGGACCTGCTGCTGGCCGGGGAGCCCGGGTCGCCCAAGGCGGTCGCGGGCCTGGCGGGCCAGGTGGGCTGGCAGGTTCCCGACGAGGTGTCCGTGATCGTCATCGAGCACGCCGACGTGCCCGACGGCGACTGGGGCACAGCGTCGCCTGCCGAGGTGCTGATGGACCTCGACGCCGACGTGCCG
>NZ_JBOHGC010000424.1:0-10595 GCF_050699995.1 Actinokineospora sp.
GTAGGCGTAGCGCTGCGCGCCACAATGCGACCGCAACACGGCCCCCTGGGCCGCTGTCGGGTCCAACGCGAACCGATACGCCTGCAACACGATCATCACGCGGACCGTACCGACCACCACCGACAAATCCGCGCTTCCACACCGCGTCGCCAATCCCAAACACCACAATCAGACACACACGGGCACAGAATCCTGAACGGTTCGCAGCCTCCGTGGCAGGCTCGGTCTCGTGGAACTGACACTGCAGGTCACCATCGACTGCGTCGACCCGCGCCGGCAGGTGGCTTTCTGGACCGAGGCCCTCGGCTACATCCCGGAGCCCGCCCCCGGCGGCCACGCGACGTGGCGTGACTACTGGGCCGACATGGGTGTGCCGGAGGACGAGCTGACCGACGGTGCGGGCGACGCCCCGGAGTCCGTCGTCGACCCTTCCGGCAAGGGGCCGAGGATTTGGTTCCAACGTGTCCCGGAGTCGAAGGTCGTGAAGAACCGTGTGCACCTCGACCTGAAGGTCGGCGGCGGCCGCGCGGTGCCGTTTGCCGAACGTCGTAAGCGGGTGACTACCGTGGTCGACCGCGTGATCAACGCCGGTGCCTCCGTCTTGCGGGTCATGGACATGCCCGACATGGACCACTACGCCGTCGTCCTGCAGGACCCGGAGGGCAACGAGTTCTGCGTCGTCTAGGACACGACCTGGGCGGGAGCCTTGCGTCGGAACAGCTCGGCCACGGGTTCGACGACGCGCGCCGCGACTGGCCCGAGGATGGCCATGAGCAGGACGTACGCGGTCGCCAGCGCGGCGAGCTGACTGTCCACGGCGCCCGCGCTCACCGCGAGCCCGGCGATGACGATGGAGAACTCGCCGCGCGCCACGAGGGCCGCGCCCGCGCGGGCCCGGCCGAGCCTGCCGATGCCCTGTCGGCGTGCCGCCCACCAGCCCGTCGCCACCTTGGTGAGCGTGGTGACGAAGGCGAGCGCCACCGCGTACCCGAGCACGGGCGGGATCGTCGACGGGTCGGTGTTCAAACCGAAGACCACGAAGAACACGGCCGCGAACAGGTCCCGCAGCGGTTCGAGCAGCTTCGTCGCGTTCTCCGCTGTGGCCCCGGAGATCGCGATGCCGAGCAGGAACGCGCCGACCGCCGCCGACACCTGCAGCTGCGAGGCGACACCGGCGACGAGCAGGGCCGCGCCGAGCACACGCAGCAGGAACACCTCGGGCTGCGGGCTGTCGACGATCATCGAGACGAACCGGCCGAAGCGCAGCGCGACCACGAGCACCACGGTCACGGCGACGAGCGAGATCCCGACCGCCGTCAAGCCGCCCAGCAGTGACGCGCCCGCCAGCAGCGCGGTGAGGATCGGCAGGTAGACGGCCATGGCGAGGTCTTCGAACACCAGGATCGACAGCACCACCGGCGTCTCCCGGTTGCCGAGTCGACCCAGGTCGCCCAGGACTTTCGCGATGATCCCGGAGGAGGAGATGTAGGTGACGCCCGCCATCGCGAGCGCGCCGATCGGCCCCCACCCGAGCAGCAGCGCCACCGCCGCGCCCGGTGCCGCGTTGAGCACCAGGTCGAGCAGGCCCGCCATCCAGGACCGCCGCAGCCCCGTGACGAGTTCGGCCGCCGAGTACTCCAGCCCCAGCAGGAGCAGCAGCAGGATCACGCCGATCTCACCCGCGATGTGGGTGAAGCCCTCGACGCCGTGCAGCGGCACCAGCCCGCCCGCGCCGAACGCGAGCCCGCCGACCAGGTACAGCGGGATCGGGGAGATGCCGATGCGCCAGGCGAGCCGGCCGAGCAGGCCGAGGCCGAAGAAGACGGCGCCCAGTTCGATCAGGGGGACAGCGGTCTCCGGCATCAGCCGTGTTCGATGACGTCGGCGGCCCGGGCGAGCCCATCCGCGGTGCCGACGGTGACCAGCATGTCGCCGCCGGCGAACCGGAAGTCCGGCCGCGGCGACGGGTGCACGGTCCCGGACCGCACGACCGCGACGACGGAGACCGCCGTGCGGGTGCGCAGTTCGGTGTCGCCGAGGGTCTTGCCGTCGAACGGCGAGCCCGGTGCGAGCGGCAGCTGCCGGGTGGTCACCCCGGTGACCTCGCGGTGCTGCCCCTCGAGCTGCGCGACCAGGTGCGGCGCGCCCAGCAGGTTCGCCAGCGTGCTCGACTCCTCGATGGTCATCGGGATCGACGCGACGCACGAGTCGGGGTCGTCCTGTTTGGAGACGATGAGCTCGGCGTGGCCGTCGCGGTAGGTGATCACCCCGATGCGGCGGCCGGAGCGGGAGACGAAGTCCTGGCGTGTGCCGATTCCCGGCAGGGGTGTCACCTCGACGTTCACTCCACCACCGTAACAACGGCGCTTCCGATGGCCGTGCCGCCGCGTCAGTTCTAGCGTTGGACGGATCGACCGAGCCAAGGGAGGCGGGCATGTCCGGACCCACGAAGTTCCTGCTCGACGAGTCGGACCTGCCGACCCAGTGGTACAACATCATCCCCGACCTGCCGGAACCGCCGCCCCCGCCGCTGCACCCGGGGACGAAGCAGCCGGTCGGGCCGGACGACTTGGCGCCGCTGTTCCCGCAGGCGCTGATCGCGCAGGAGATGTCGGGGGAGAGCTACATCGACATCCCCGACGAGGTCCTCGACGTCTACCGGCTGTGGCGGCCGTCGCCGCTGTTCCGCGCCCACCGCCTGGAGCGCGCGCTCGCCACGCCCGCGCGGATCTACTACAAGTACGAGGGAGTCAGCCCGGTCGGCTCGCACAAGCCGAACACCGCCGTTCCGCAAGCGTTCTACAACGCGCGTGAGGGCGTCGCGAAGCTGACGACGGAGACCGGCGCCGGCCAGTGGGGGAGTGCTCTCGCGTTCGCGTGCGCGGTGTTCGGGCTGGAGTGCGAGGTCTGGCAGGTGCGGGCGTCGTATGACCAGAAGCCGTACCGCAAGCTCATGATGGAGACCTTCGGCGCGACCGTGCACCCGAGCCCGTCGGACCTGACCGCGTCCGGCCGGGCGGTGCTGGGCGAGCACCCGGATTCGCCCGGCAGCCTCGGCATCGCGATCAGCGAGGCGGTCGAGATGGCGGCCGCGGACCCGGACACCCGCTACGCGTTGGGCAGTGTGCTCAACCATGTGCTGCTGCACCAGACGGTGATCGGGGAGGAGGCCATCAAGCAGTTCGAGATGGCGGGCGACACCCCGGATGTCATCGTCGGCTGCACGGGCGGCGGGTCCAACTTCGGCGGCCTGGTGTTCCCGTTCCTGCGGGAGAAGCTGGCGGGCCGGATCTCCCCGACGATCCGGGCGGTCGAACCGGCGGCGTGCCCGTCACTGACCCGGGGCGTCTATGCCTACGACTTCGGCGACACCGCCGGTCTGACACCGTTGCTGAAGATGCACACCCTCGGCCACGGATTCATCCCCGACCCGATCCACGCGGGCGGCCTGCGCTACCACGGCATGTCGCCGCTGCTGTCGCACATCTACGAACTGGGCCTGATCGAGGCGACCGCCATCCCCCAGCAGGAGTGCTTCGCCGCCGGTGTCCGCTTCGCCCGCGCTGAGGGCATCATCCCCGCGCCCGAGCCCACCCACGCCCTCGCCGAGTGCGTCCGCGAAGCGTTGCGGTGCAAGGAGACCGGCGAGGAGAAGGTGATCCTGACCGCGCTGTGCGGGCACGCGCACCTCGACCTGCCCGCCTATGGCGCGTACCTCGGCGGTGAGATGGTCGACCACGACCTGCCCGAGGAGGAGATCGAGCGCGCGCTCGCGGAGCTGCCCGCGTCTACCTGACCCGGGCACCGAACAGGAGGCTCAGCCGGGGGAGCCGGGCGGCGACCTCGGCGGGGTCGGCCGGGTTCCAGTCGACGTCGGCGGGCACCGGGGTCAGGGGCAGGTCGATCCCGGCGTTCGAAAGCGCTTTCTCCAGGCCGAGTTCGCGTCCGGTGGCGTCCTGGTGGGCGGTGGCGGCGGCGTAGTCCAGGCTTTCCCAGGAGGGCCAGTCGCTTTCCGACCACGTGTGGATCGGCTTGGCGGCCAGGGCGCGCACCGGCTCGACCTCGGCCAGCAGGTCTGGTTCGGCGACGACCCGGTCGAAGGTGTGGTGGCCCAGTCCGAGCAGCCACAGCTGGAAGGCCCAGAAGCCTTCGTCTGAGCAGAAGTCGCCCATGATCACCCGGGCCGCGGCCCACAGGTCCCAGGTGTCGGCCCGTGACCGGTGGGCGGACAGCTGGACCTGGAAGCCGACGATCTGCTCGACCGGGAGGCGCGTGAGTTCCTCAGCGAGCCACTCCGCTTGTTCGTCGCGGTCACCCGCCTGTTCCGCGGCTCGCTCGATCAGCAGCCAGAACGCGTCATCGGTCATGCCCGCATGGTCTCAGCGGGCACCGACACTCTTGAACAAGCTGCGCGCGATGATTTCGCGCTGGATCTCGGAGGCGCCTTCGTAGATGCGGGGTGCCCGGACCTCCCGGTAGAGGTGTTCGAGCAGGTGCCCCCGTTCGAGCGCGCGGGCGCCGTGCACCTGGATGGCCAGGTCGACGGCGACCTGCGCGGTCTCGGTGGCGAAAAGCTTGGCCATGGCGGACAGGTGTCCGGTCTTCCCCGGCTCGGCGTCGTAGGCCGCGGCCGCGTCGTGGACCAGCAGCCGCGCGGCTCGCAACCGGGTCGCCACATCCGCGAGCTGGTGCGACACCCCTTGGAACGATGACAACGACCGCCCAAACGCCTGCCGCTGCGCGGCGTGCGCCACCGCGGCGTCGAGGGCGGCCTGCGCCATGCCGACCGCGAACGCGCCGACGCTCGGCCGGAACATGTCGAGGGTGCGCATCGCGACACTCCACCCGCCGTCAACCTCCCCGAGGACCTGCGATCGGGGCACGCGCACACCGTCGAACCGCAACCGGCCGATCGGGTGCGGCGCCAACAGGTCGATAGGTTCGCCGGTGAGCCCGGGCGTGTCCCGCGCGACCGCGAAGGCTGTGATGCCGCGCGCACCGGTCCCGTCGGTGGTGCGGGCGAACACCGAGTACACCTCGGCCTCCGGCGCGTGCGAGATGTAGGTCTTCTCCCCGTCGAGCACGAAGTGGTCGCCGTCCACAGTGGCCCGCAACGCCAGGGACGCCGCGTCCGACCCGGCGTCCGGTTCGGTCAACGCGAACCCGACGGCCGCCTCACCGGCGGCGATCCGCGGAATCCACCGCTCGACAACCTCGGGGGACCCGGCGAGCAGAATCGGATAGGCGCCAAGCCCCTGAAGCGCGAACGCCGTCTCGGCCTCCGTGCAGTGGCGTGCGAGGGCTTCGCGGATGACGCAGAGGTCCATCGCCGAGGTCGGCACATACCCGCTGTCGCCGCGCTGGAAGATCCGCCCGAGCAACCCGTGCTCCGCCAAGGCCGCGAGCAGTGGCCGGTTGATCCGCCCCGATGCCCCTCGCGCGGCGATCTCCCGAAGCGGCCCCGCCGCCACCTTCTCGGTGTACTCGGCCAACTCCACCCCACCGGCCCGCCTCTCGCCCGGTGGCGGCGCGCCCGCCGACTTCCCTTGTCCTTCTCCGTCGCGGAGCCCACCAGACAGCCCCCGCCCTTCCCCGGGGGGACGGCCCTTGGCCAGTCTATCGGTGGGGGGTGTCAAAGGATCTTGGTTTGTGGGGGGCTGTGGATAACTTTGGGGGTCAGTCATGGGGGATCACCGCCGTGGCGATCAGTTCGATCCGGGCTTCGGCGTCGAAGAGTTCGGTGACGCCGAGGAGGGCGACGGCGGGGTAGTGGCGGCCGAAGTGCTTGCGCCACAACGGGCCCAGCTCCGGCAGCGCTTCCTTGTAGGCGGACACGTCGGTCACGTGGATGACCAGCGACACCAAGTGGCCGGGGGAGCCGCCCGCCGCCGCGAGGGCTGCGACGACATTTCCAGCGGCCACATCGAATTGGTCCGCCATGGTGGTGCCGACAATGATCCCGTCGGCGTCTTGGGCGGTTTGGCCACCCAGATAGACGGCCCGGCCCGGGGCGGCGATGACGGCGTGGGCGAAGCCGACGGGGGCGGCCAGGCCGGGGGCGGTCACGACCTCATGCGGGGTCATCGGCCGGTCCAGACCGGGCGGCGGCCCGCTGACCAGGCGGCGTAGAACTCGGCGTGGTCGGCGCTCTTCATGAGGAGGGCCTGGGTGATCGCCTCCAGTTCGATGGCGCTGCCCAGGTCCATGTCCAACTCCCGGGTGAGCAGCACCTTCGTCGTGGAGTACGCCAAGGCTGGGCCATCGGCGAGTCGCCGGGCCAGGGTGGTGGCGGTGGCCGCCAGATCCGCGTCGTCGACGACCTGGGTGGCCAGGCCGATGCGGTCGGCGCGGTCGGCGTCGACTTTGTCGCCGAGGATCAACAGTTCCGTTGCCCGGCCGAGGCCGACCAGGCGGGGGAGCAGGTACGCCGAACCCATGTCGGCGCCCGCCAATCCGACCTTGGTGAACAGGAACGCGAACGACGCCGAGCGGGCCATCAGGCGGAAGTCGCTGGCCAGGGCGATCACCGAACCGGCCCCCGCGGCGATCCCGTTGATCGCGGCGATCACCGGCAGCGGACACTCCCGCAGCGCCTTCACGACAGCGCCGGTCATGCGGGTGAACTCCAGCAGCTGCGCCGGTTCCATCTTCTGCAGTTCGCCGATGATCTCCTCGACGTCGCCGCCCGAGCAGAACCCGCGGCCCTCACCGCGCAGCACGAGGACGCGGGCGTCACCGCGGTGCGGCAGTTCCGCCAAGAGGTCCCGAAGGTCGGCGTAGACGTCGAAGGTCAGCGCGTTCAGCTTCTCCGGTCGGTTGAGCGTCACCGTGGCCACGCCGTCGGTGACGTCGAAGCCAAAGTGCTCCCACTTCTCGGTAAACCCAGGCGACGCCCTGAAAGGACTCACTGAACTCCTCCTCCATCGAGTACAAGCGTTTGCCCGTTGACCGCCCCGGCCTCGGGCGCGGCCAGGAACGCCACGGCGAACGCGACCTCGTCCGGCTCCAGCAACCGACCCAGCGGCGACATCGCCGCCAGGGCCGCCTCACCGTCACGCCCGGTCCGCTCCTCGATCCGCCGCACGGTCTGGTCCGTCATGTCCGTCCGCACATACCCAGGGCACACGGCATTCGACGTCACCCCGGTGCCGGCGACTTCCGCCGCGACCGCCCGCATCAACCCGACCGCCGCGTGCTTCGAAGCCGTATACCCTGAGGTGTAACGGAATCCGACGCGACCGGCGACCGAGGCGACGGTCACGATCCGCCCACTGTCGCGTTCGGACATTCCCGGCAACACCGCCCGCGTGCACAGGAACGCGCCGGTGGCGTTGACGGCCAACTGTGCCTCCCAGTCGGCCAAGCGGGTCCGGGCGAGCGGCGCACTGGTCGAGATGCCCGCGTTGTTCACCAAGACATCGACCGGACCCAGGCCCGCGAAGAAGGCCGCGACGGCATCCTCGTCGGTGACGTCGCACTCGGACCGCCCGACAGCCACCACCTCGTCCCCCGCTGCCCGCAACCGCGCCGCCACGGCCGCTCCGATGCCGCGGGTCCCGCCGGTCACCACCACCAGCCTGCTCACCGCGCCACATCCAACCCGCGCAGCGCGCGCCGGTCGAGCTTCCCGTTGGTGGTTCGGGGAAGCGCGTCAACGAAGACGATCCGCTCCGGGGTTTTGTGCGGGGACAGGCGTTCCCGCACATACGCCCGCAGATCCTCGGCGTCGATGTCCACTCGCGACACGACGAACGCGTAGGGCCGCACCAACCCCTCGGTCTCGTGCCCCGCCACCGCGCACTCGATGACGTCCGGGTGGCCGATCAGGCAGTGCTCGATCTCGCTCGGCGCCACCCAGATTCCGCTGACCTTCAGCAAATCGTCCGCGCGCCCCTGGTAGTGGAACGCGCCGTCGGCGTCGCGGCTGAACAAGTCTCCCGTGTGGACGGTGTCACCACCCGGAAACGTTTGCGCCGACTTGTCCGCGTCGCCGTAGTAGCCGACGGCCGCCGTCGCTCCGATGATCTCCAGTGTGCCGGTCTCGCCGTCGGGCACGTCCGCGTCGTCCTGGTCGACGATCCGCGCGCGGTACCCGGGGACCAGCGTGCCCACGCTGCCCGTCCGCGCCGCGCCCGGCCGGTTGGAGATGTAGATGTGGTACGCCTCCGACGACCCGATCCCGTCGACCACCTCGACACCGAACGCCTTGTCCCACTTGCGGTGCAGCTCCGGCGGCAGCGCCTCACCCGCCGACGTGCACAGCCGCAGGCAGCTCAGGTCCTGCGCGGCGGCGTCCGGATGCGCCACCATCGCGCTCATCATGGTGGGCACGTTGACCAGGATCGTCGGCCGGTACTTCGCGATCAGCTCGAAGATCCGCTCGGGTGTCGTGCGCTCACCGAACACGATCCCGGCCCCGCCCACGCCGAACGGGTAGAGCGCGGCGAGATCGCGGGCGTAGCCGAAGAACAACTTCGGCACCGGCAGCACGATGTCGTCCGGCCCCAGGTCGAGCACGCCCCGCGCGTACCAGTCATGGCTCAGGACGGGCGAGCGATTGGTGTGCACACAGGCTTTCGGGGCTCCCGTGCTCCCCGTGGTGAACTTCCACAGCGCCACGTCATCGCGGTGCGTGGGAGCGGAGTCCAACCGGGGTGACGCTTCCGCGACCAGCGAAGCGAAGTCGTATTCGTTGTCCCGCAACGCGGTCTCACCGATGACCAGCACTTTTCGGCCACTGGTACCGGCTTCGCGGACCCGGTCGAGAGTCGTGAGATCGACGACCACCACGGCCGCGTCGGTGTAGTCGAGGAAGTAGGCGTAGTCCTTGGCGGGCAGGAATGTGTAGACCTCGGTGGTGATCGCCCCGATCTTCTGCGCGGCGTACCAGGTGGCGACGAACTCGACGCCGTCGCCGAGCGCCAGCAGCACCCGCTGCCCCACCCGCACGCCGAGGTCGTGCAGAACGTGGCCGACGCGGTTGGTCAGCTCCGCCAGCTCCGCGTAGGTCGTGGGACCCGTGGGGCCGAGCAGGGCGGTGCGCTCACCCCGCCCCTCGGCCAGGTTGCGGTCGAGAAAGTACGTCGCCAGGTTGAGCCGGTCGGGGATGTCCTCGTAGCGCAACACCTCGGTGTCCTCTCATTCCTGATCGGCCACATCGCGGATGACGTCGATCAGCAGCTCGGTCAGGGTGTCGAAAGTGGACTGTCCTTCCTCGGCGGTCGCCTCGGCGGGCGATCCGCAGTACGCCTGGTCCATACCCATGGCCACGAAGTCGGTGCGGCCCTCGCGCATGGCGGTCGGCATGTCGACGATGAGCGGCGGCAACCCGCGCATCACCGAGATGTCGACCAGTGTGGGCCGGTCGGCGAGCACCAGCGACGTCTCGTAGCGGCCCGCGTGGCAGGAGCCGGACCGGAACTCCTCGGTGAGCCGCTCGACGTTGCGCCGCCGCAGCAGATGCAGGTATCCGGTGTGGATGCCGTGCTCGGCCAGCGAGTCGACCGCCCACGTCAGCGCCGTCACGTGCTCGGGCTCGAAGTGGTTGTTCACCAGGACGACCTTGGTGAACCCCTGCCGTGCGAGGGAAGTGCACACGTCGACCACGATGGCGTGCAGTGTCTCGGCGCTGATGCCGACCGCGCCGGGGAACGCTTCGCCGTAGTGCGTGACCCCGTAGGGCAGTGCGGGCAGGATCAGCACCCGGACGGCGGGATCGTCGGCGAGCCGCTCGGCGGCTCGCGCGCACATCCCGGCGGAGATGATCGGGTCCGTCGACAGTGGAGCGTGCGGCCCGTGTGGCTCGATCGCGCCCACCGGCAGCAGCAACACCGGAGTTCGGTCGCCCGCAAGGAGATCGGCTACCTGCGGCGACGTCAGATCGGCGAACTGCGTCACGACAACACCACCGCCTCGATCGGTGACGGCTCCGGCGCGAGCACGCACAGATCGGCTCGCCCGGCGGCGACGATCGTGTTCACCTCGTCCGGTGTGGTCAAGTATCCGCCCACCAGCGTCGGCACGCCCGCCTGGTTGCGCACCTGGTCCGACAGCGTCGTCAGGTAGCCGCGGCGGAACTCCGGCCGGGCCTCGGCCACACTCTGCCCGGCCCGCACATGGATCAGGTCCGCCCCATGCTCGTGCACCGCCTTGGCCAGCCGAATGCCCTCGGGCAGCCCTAGCCCGCGCGGCGCCCAGTCGGTCACCGTCAACCGCACCGAGAGCAGCCGCGGCCACACCTCACGCACCGCGTCGAGCACCGACAGCGGATACGCCCACCGCTGCTCACCACCCCACTCGTCGTCGCGCCGATTGGTCAGCGGTGACAGGAAACCCGCCAGCAGGTGACCGTCGGCCAGGTCCAACTCCAGCACGTCGACCCCGGCGTCCGCCGCCCTGGCCGCCGCGTCGGCGAACGCCTGCCGGACCACGGCGAGGTCCTCGGCGTCCATCGCCTTCGGCGTCTGCGCGAACGGCCCGAACGGCACCGCGGACGCCGCCAGCAGCGGCCATGCCTGGTCCGCGGGCAGCGGAATGTCGAGCCCGTGCGCGGCCGGCCGGGTCGCTCCCCGAGCCCCCGCGTGGGTCAACCGCAG
>NZ_JBOHGC010000425.1:0-30140 GCF_050699995.1 Actinokineospora sp.
GGCCTGGCCGAAGCCGCCCGCCATGCCGCCCTTGCCCATCTGGCCCGCCTGGCGCGACGCGTCGCCCGCCTGGCCCAGGCCTGCCTGGCCGACACCGCCCTTGGCGCCGGGTCCGCCCGTGGCGGACTTGCCCGCGCCGGGGTTGTTGGTGCTGTTCGGCGAGGACGGGTTGCTCGTCGGCGGGAGGTTGCCGGTGAAGCTCGGGTTCGGGCCGTTGGGGCCGCTCGGGAGGTACTGGTTCGGCGCGGGCGGACCGCCGGGGTTGGTGGTCGGCGGGATGTAGCCCGAGGGCGTGGTGCCCGTCGGCGGGACGTAGCCGCTCGGAACCGTGGGCGTGCCGGAGGGCGGACCCACGTAGTGGCCGCCGCCGGTGCCCGCCGGGGTGACGTAGCCGCTGCCGGTGCCGGGCGCGCCCGAGTATCCGGACGGCGCGGTGTAGTTGCCGTTGCCGGTGTTGCCCGGGTAGTTGTTGTTGAAGTTGCCGACAGCCGAACCCGACCCGCCCGAAGGCTCGGGCGTGGCGACGACCACGTCCGGCGGCGGAACGAAGGTGCCCAGCGTGTTGCGGTTGAACTCGCTGCTGTTCTGGTACGAGTCCATGGTGTCGACGGCCTTCTGCGAGGCCTGGTCCTGCTGGGCTTCCTGCTGCTCGTGGTCCATCGCTTGCCCGGCGACGGACGCGGCGGGACCGGCGTTGCCGGTCAGCAGCGCGGCGCCCGCGGCGACCTTCGCCCAGCCCGAGGGCGCGGGCGTGGTGACCTCGACCGGCTCGGGCATCTCGGCCCTGGCGCGGGAGATCATGTCGGCCTGGTACTCGGTGGACGACTTCATCATGTTCGTGCCGGACTGGGCGTCGGTGGCCCAGGCCTGCAGCGGGGTCAGGCCGGCGGTGGCGCTCTCGCCCGCCGCGCCTTCCCAGGCCGCGCCGAGCTCGCCGAGCTTGCGGTTGAGATCGGCGTCGATCTCGGCCAGCTCGGTGGTCAGCGCTTCCCAGTACGTGGTCTGGGGAGTGGACGCGGCCGCACCCGGGCCGTTGTTGATCATTTTGTGCAGCGTCGGGTGGTCATACCCTTGCCAGCGGTGCATAACCATAGGATCACCCTCAGGTCGTCAAGCGAAAGTCTGCGGCCTACTTGCCGTTGTCGTGCATGCCCCAGCGGGCCGTGTTGTCGCCCTCGACCAGCATGTAGGCGTCATAGGACCGCTGCAGCGCGTCGCACGCGGCCGTGAGCTGCTTCTCGTAACCGGTGAGGCAGGCCAGAGCCGATGCCGCGTCCCCACCATTGGTTCGCTCGGCGAACTGCTGGGCGGTCTCACCGCTGACCGGGTCTTCCGCCCACTCCCGAATCTGGAGGCTTTGCAGAGCGCTGATCTTCTCGGCGACCCGGTACTGGGCGTCGCGGAACGCGGCCAGAGCTCCTGGGATCGAAGAAGGCTCCACCTTCAACGTCTGCGTGCCTGAATAGCTGGGTTCCACAGGTGCGGATGAACCCCCGCCGCCATCGGCTAGAAACACCGTTCGACTCCCTCAGTCCTGTGCTCTTGCAACGAACTGTATCTGTGATGTACGACGTCGCGGAACGGTTCCACGATATTGGGTGATCTCGTGACCAATTCTTGAGACACCCCACCCCTGCGAGCATGACGCTAGCTCGCGAGGACGACTTTCATGCCCGCTTCGGCGATTTTCGACACCTTGGCGCACAGCTCGGCGTGCGGAGTGACCGGCTGGCGGGTCCTGTTGGTCACGGTGAGCTGGAAATACATCATTTGGCCGTCCTTGGTGTCCACCACTGTGAAACACACGCTCCCGCCCGCCGTGCCCTCGACGATGGCAGCCGGGTAACCCGCGATCTTCGTCGGGACGATGTTTCCAATGACGGAGCTGGTGTAAGAGGCGACGCCCTCGGTCACCACGACGTCGACGCCGAGGATCAAATTGGCCTTGTCGCCCAGGATCGTGCAGCTGAGGGACCCAGGGAAGACAGCCGACTTGATCTCACGCCCTTCGACACGCTGGTCGAGGCCGAAATCGGCAGGCTTGAGGCCGTTCGCCACATCGCACGGCTTGATCGCCGACAGGTCCTTGTCCGCAGGTCGGTCGACCTTGGGCGGAGTGGTCGTCTTCTTCGTCGGGCTCGGCTTCGCCGTGGACTCGCTCGTCGGCGGCGGGCTGGTCTGCGGCGGCGCGGACGGCGGCTCCGAGCACGCGGTCAGCGTGAGCGCGGCGAAGGCGGTGACGGCCAGGCGTGTTGCGGTGGTCCCCATGACCGCAAAGTACCGAATGGTGACCTGCGGTGACTCGGGAACCTACGATGAGCCGCATGGAGGAGCCGGAGATCACCCTCGACATGCGTGCGGGCGCGCGAGCGAACCCGAACAGCTGGCTTTACGTGATCGACCCGGCCTTCGGGCACGACGAGGACGTGCCGCCCTGGGGTGTGGTCGGCGCGTACCCGGTCGACGCCCGCGGGGAGATCGGTGAGACGTTCCGGCCGAACGCCGACTACCGCCCCTCACCCGCGGCGCTGCGGATGCCGGTGCCGTCGAATCCGCTGGAGAAGATGCTCCAGCTCATCAAGACCCGCCACCGCGAGCAGCGCGACCTGCTGCCCGCGGTGCTGGACGCGACCTTGTTGTTGTACGCCGCGTCGGCGGAGGACCAGGGTGTGACCGGGTTCCCGAACCATGACGGCCGCGTCATGGTCCCTGCCTGCACATCCGCCTCCCACGTCCCGGCGAACTGGCCGGGGTGGCGTGAGGTGCGCGGCCGGGACCTGGCCGGACTGCTCTACGGACACCCGCTCGTGCTGAACCCGATCGGCCCGATCACCGCCCTGGTCCCCGCGTCCGACCTCGCCCTAGCGTTGACCTGGTAATCAGCCGATCAGGATGTCGAACTCGCTGATCCGCTCCGGGTCGGCGATGATCTCGATGCCGGTGATCTTGCCGTCGGTGCGCGTCGAGGGCTGCCTGGTCGGTGCGGAGGACGACATCCGGGTCCAGCACACCGTCAGCAGCGCCTCGAAGTCTTCGCCGCGGGAGGCGGCCAGGAAGGCGTCGACGATCTCGCGCCTGCGCGAAAGGTCGGCGTCGGTGATCGGGTCGGCGCCGCGGACCCGGCGGCGGGCGCGGCCAGCCAGTTGGCGGGTGGCGGCGGGGGTCCGGCCGACGATCTCGGCGATCTCGTCGAACGGCACCGCGAACAGAAGGGTTTCCGCTACGAAACGGCCACCGGCGTCACGGCGAGGTCCGCAGTTTCCGCGAGCATGACCGGATCCGACTCACTTTGCGGCCCCGCGGACTGGGACCACGACAGCACCGTCCAGGTCGCCATGGTGGCCACCGGCGGCCGGACGAAGCTGACCTTCCACCAGGAGTGGCCGGCCGACGCCGAGGAGCGGGAACGCCGGCGGGCTTACTGGAAGAGTGTCATGGACACGGTCCTCGGCGCGCTCGAAAGCTGAGTGCTACCAAGGGATCGGTACGTCGCGGTCGAAGTGCTGACTCAGGACTCGAGCCAGCGCTCGATCTCCTCCGGCGGACCGGGTTTGGCGAACAGCCAGCCCTGAGCCGTGTCGCAGCCGATCACCCGCAGCCGTTCGGCCTGCTCCGGGTCCTCGACGCACTCGGCGACGACGTCATGCCCCAGGGCGTGCGCCAGTTCGACGAGAGTCGACACGATGCGCGCGTCGGCCTCGTCGGCGTCGGGCGCGGCGCGCAGCCCCTCCATGAACCGGCCCGCGAGTTTGATCGAGTGCACCGGCAAGTGCCGTAGGTAGGCCAGGTTCGAGTACCCGGTGCCGAAGTCGTCGATGGCGATCCGCACGCCCATGTCCGCCAAGGCGCGCAGGGCTTCCAGCGGGACCCCGGTGGTGGCCATGATGGCCGACTCGGTCAGTTCCAGCTGAATACTCGACGGCGGAAGCTCGGCGGCGCGCAGGATGGTGGCGATGTCGTCGACGAGGGCAGGATCCACGGTCTGCCGGGCGGCGACGTTGACGCTCACCCACGGCGCCCCGTCGCCGTAGCTGTCGCGCCAGCGGCGGGCCTGCCTGGTGGCCTCGCGAAGCACCCAGCGGCCCAGCGGGACGATCAGCCCGGTCTCCTCGGCCAGGCTGATGAACTGGTCGGGCCCGAGCCTGCCGAACTCCGGATGCGCCCACCGCACCAGGGCTTCGACGCCGACGAGCTTGCCGTCGGCGAGCCGGACGATCGGCTGGTAGTCCACATAGAACTCTTCGCTCTCCACCGCCGCGGGCATCCGCGCGGCGAGGGTGAACCGGGCGACCTCGCGGGCGTTGCGCTCGGAGTTGTAGCCCGCCCAGCGGTTCTTGCCGTCCGCCTTGGCCCAGTACAGCGTCACGTCGGCGTCGCGCATGGTCTCGGCGGGCGTGGTGCCCGCGACCGGCCGCTCCACCAGCCCGATGCTCGCCGACACCGACAGCCGGTGGCCGCCGATCCGCACCGGGACGGCGAACGCGGCGAGGATCCGTTCGGCCAAGGCGATGACCTCGTCGATGCTTTCGCAGTGCTCCATGAGCACGACGAACTCGTCGCCGCCCATCCGCGCGACCAGCCGGTCGGGGCCGGAGACCAGGCCTTCGAGCCGGATGGCCACCGCGGCTAGCAACTCGTCGCCGATGTCGTGGCCGAGGCTGTCGTTGATGACTTTGAAGCCGTCGAGGTCGAGGTAGCAGATGCCGACGTGGTGGTCGCCGCCTTTGGCGAACGCGGCGTTGAGGCGTTCGGTGAACAGCGCCCGGTTGCCCAGTCCGGTCAAGGGGTCGTGGTTGGCCTGGTGACGCAGGCGCTGTTCGAGCAGGTGGCGCTCGGTGATGTCCTCCAGCATCCCGACGACGAACTGCGGCGCCCCGCGCTGGTCGCGCACCAGCGTGACCGACAAGTCCGTCCACAGTGGACTTCCGTCGGACTTCCGCAGCATGCGTTCCATCCGGTAGCTGTCGCGCCTGCCGGTCAGCAGTTCCTTGAGCGGCCTCCGCATCGCCGAGGGCTCGTCGGGGTAGCGCAGGTCGTCGACGTGCATGCCCGGCATCTTGTCGACCGGGTACTCGAACATCCGCGCGCACGCCGTGTTGACCTCGATCAGCGTGCCGCTGGAGTCGGTGATCGCGATGCCGACGGCGGTCTGGGTGAACATCGCGCGAAACCGCGCCTCACTGGCCAGCAGCGCGGTCTCCGCGCCGCGCCGCGCGTCCATCACCGCTTGGCGGATCTCCTCCTGGTCGGTGAAGATCCGCTGCTGCATCGCGGTGGTGAAGCCACCGGCGAACGCGGACAGCAGCGCGGGCATTCGCGCGGCGCATTTCTCGTCCGCCAACCGTGGCAGGCGTTCGCCGACGAACTGGATGGATGTCGCGAGCGTCTGCGGCGAGGTGAGTCCCAGGTCGACAAGGGCCGCGCCGACGCGGGCGGCCGGGGACGGGTCGAACTCCGCCGCGGTCAGCACGGACAGGAGCGTCCGGGCATTGCGGCCCACATGGTCGACAAGTTCGCGGCGGTCCAGCGCCACATAGCCCGTCGTGGTCAGCGCCGTCGCCCACAGTGCCGCGAACGCCTCGTGTTCGCCCGGTGCGGAGTCCACCCATCACCCCTTGCTCGGTAGACGCACAGTTTCCCCTGTTCAACGCGAGGTAGCCACCCCGGACAGAGGTGTTCACCTGACGCGATCGATCGACTACCACTGGGAGTGGGCCTCCTACCACTCCTGACCTCTGGTGGAACCCTGTCGTACAACGGGGGCTATTGGACCTTCTGGCAGTACACGGACTCGCCGATCGACCAGAACTACTTCAACGGCGCGTACGGCCGTTTGCGGGCACTAGCGCTGGGCTGCCCCCGCGCCCGCCACCGGGGAGCTAAGTTGTCGCGCGATGAACAGCACCGTGTTCGTAGTCGCGGGCCTCAGCGCCCTGGTGGCGGGTCTCGCCGCCTTCGCCCTGTCCCGCTTCGCCGCGCGCCGCGGGAGGACGGGCTTGCCGCTGGTCGGCACGGTCCTCGTGGCGGCCGGGTTGCTCGCCCTGGTCACCGGCTGGCTGCTGACCGGGGCCAACCCCGACCGCGGTGAGGCGCTGAAGACCGGCGGCCTGGCAGCCGGGTCGGTGGTGGCGCTCTACGCCTTGTGGCTCAACGACCGCAAGCGGCAGGTCGAGGAAGAGCGACAGGTGCTCGAGCACGGCAGGCAGGAGCTCGAACTCGCCCGCGCGGACCACGACCGCGAGCGCGTCGCCGACGAACGCTTCGCGCGAGCGGTCGAACTGCTGGGCAACCCGGCCGACCAGGTGCGGGTGGGTGCCCTGCACGCCCTCAGCGGCCTGGCGCGCAGCAGGCCGTACTACACCCAGACCGTGCTCGACGTGGCCTGCTCGTACCTGCGGATGCCCTTCGACCGCGAGAACATCGACCCGCGCGAAAAGCAGGTGCGCCTGACGGCCCAACGGGTGATCGAGGATCTGCTGCCCAAGCGGGGAACCGAGGAGCCGCCGCGCTACAACCTCGACCTGACCGGCGCCGACCTGGAGTACTTCGACATCTCCGAGCGCATAGTCGGGACGCTGGTCCTGCGGTGGGCCAAGCTGTACAGCTCCAACTCGATGTGGGGTTCGGAGATGCTCGGCAGCGTCTGGTTCACCGGCGCGGTCAGCCACGGCATCCTGCACGCCCAGGATGTCGTGTTCCACCGCAAGGCGTGGTTCAGCGGCTTCATCGCGCACGGGCCGGTCAACCTGACGGGCTGCGACTTCCGCGGGCCGACCAAGTTCGACGGCGCCGAGATTCCAGAGTGGGTGAAGTAGCGGAACCGAAACCACCGCGCCACCGTCTACACGTCTCGTATGGTTCGGTGACGACCCGGCACCCTGGGGGTAGCGGCATGGCGTTCTACGGGGACCCCGACGAGCTCGACCGGCTCGCGGGCCAGATCGAGCGGCGCGCGGACGAGGTCCGCACGCACGGCGAGGACATGGACAAGAAGGCCGTGGCCATGCGGTGGAATTCCATCGCCGCCGACCGCTGCCGGGAGACCGTCGCGGGCGACCGCGAGTCGCTCGACGGCACCGCGGGCAAGCTCGACGAGGCCGCCGCCGTCCTGCGTCAGCACGCCCAGGAGGTCCGCGAGCTGACCGCGGCCATCAAGCGCATCGCCGAGTCGGTGGTCAACTGGTTCAACGGCGCGATCGACCGGTTCAACAAGGCGGTCGAGAGCTTCAAGAACATGGTCAGCGACATGGTCGACACCGTGAGCGGCGTGTTCGGCGGTGGCGGCGACGCCCCGCAGCCGCCGCGGCCGCCGTGGGAGGGCTGGCGCTACCAGCCCGACAACCTGCCGCCCGCGGGCGACAAGCAGTGGCTCGAGGTCGGCAAGTTCATGCGGGCGCAGGGGGTCGCGTGACCATGGCAGCGACAGTCGCGCCGCACCGGCTCACGCTGACTGCCGGGGAGTACGCCCTCCTGGTGGCGAAGCTGGGTCTGAGCCTGCCGCCCGAGTGGGAGCCCGCGCCCGACATCGCCTCCGACGGTGACACGCTCGTCGACAAGGGCGTCCTCACCGGGTCGGGCGATCTGGTGAAGGTCCACCCGTCGGTCGAGTCGAACCTGCGGGTGCTCGCCGGACCGAAGATCATGTTCGACACCACCGCGACCGCGGGCAGCCGGGGTTCGCGCAGCCTGCACGCGCTGGCCGGGCAGGTCGGCGCGTCGCTGTTCCTGCTGCCCGACGGCGGCGTGGAGCTGTCGATGTTCGCCGCGGTCGACCTGGGCCGCGAACTCGTCCGCGCGGTGCCCGCCGAGGTGTCCGAGGGCATCGGGTCCGCCCTGGACGGCCCTGACGACGTCGAGCCGCTGCGCGGTTCCGTCCCCCTCACCGCCTTGCACGAACTCGGCGTCGCCGACCTTCTGCGCGAAGGCGACCCGGAGGCGCCCGCGTACGTGCTGGCCGAGTTGAAGCTGCCGGAGGCGGAGGCGAAGTTCGCCACCGAGGTCGTGCGCCGCACCGACGGCCTCCTGCGCTGCCTGGTCACCGCCCTGGTCGGCGAAGGCGTCCGCAGTGCCCAGGTCACCTGGCTGCACACCGATGCGGGCTGGCTGGGTGTCGCCCCCGCCGCCACCGGAGCGGACCGCAAGCTCGTCGACCTGACGCCGGTCGACCGTGAGGATCTCGGGGTCTGGCTGACCCCCTTCGTGGCGGAGGCGCTGGCATGAGCGAGCTAGCGAGCGAATCGATGTCACAGTGCCTTCGCGAGTGGAGTCACCGAACTTGTGAGGTGGCCGCATGAGCGAGACCGGACCCGGCGTCAGCAATATCAGCGTCACCGGCGGGGCGGGCGGCTCCGACGCCTTCTACGAGGACCTCGCCGCCATGGGCGACCTCACCGACGATGTCGCGGGCTCGACCCTCACGATCGCCATGACCAGCCACAAGTACTTGGTCGACCCGGATGTGCTGGCCTCCGGCATCCTCAATCCGGGCGGCCTGGCCAAGTTCGAGGCAACAATGCTCGGCGCCCTCGACGGCCCGAGCGGCCTCACCGCCACCTCGGCGGCGATCGGCGTGCGCGGGCTGACCCTGCAGGCGACCAACCAGGCCTACCAGTTCGTCGACGACCTGAACGCCAAGGCCCTGGAAGCAGGCCGCTGGCTGGCGGGCGCGGCGGTGGCCATCAACCCGGGTCTGGCTGTCCTTGGCGTCGGCGCGATCGCCACGGACGTCTACCTGAACTACGACGGCGACTGGCAGAAGTGGCTGGTCGAGCACCCGGGCATGATCGACACGATCCTGGGCATGTCTCCTGGTGCGCTCAGCGCCCTGGGCCTGCCGACGGACCTGGCCACGCTGACCGAGTTCCTGGCACTGGCCTACCCCGACGGCGACCCGAAGCTGATCGACCAGGGCCAGGACCTCGACCCCCGCACCGCCACGCCGCCGCAGAACCTCGGCGACCTGATGGACGGCCTGGACTACCGCAACTCGCAGAACAGCGACAAGCCGGGCGAAGGCAGCAACATCGACGTGCGGGCCATCAAGGACGCCAACGGGAACATCACCGGCTACGTGGTCGACATCCCCGGCACGAAGGTGTGGAACCTGCCCGGCCAGGACGGCGGCAACGCCAACGACTTCGGCACGAACATCGACGGCATCGCGGGCAATGAGACGGTGCTGCAGGAAGGCATCGAGCAGGCGCTGCGCGACGCCGGGGTCCCGAAGGACGCGCCGGTCATGCTGGTGGGCCATAGCCAGGGCGGCATCGTCGCGGCGCGGGCGGCCAACGACTTCGTCAACAACGGCACATACAACGTCACCCACGTGGTGACCGCGGGATCGCCGGTCGGCAACATCCCGATCCCGGACAGCGTGCAGATGCTGTCGCTGGAGAACAACGGCGACGTCGTGCCGCACCTCGACGCCCGGGAGAACCCGGACGCCGATAACCGCACGACAGTGAAGTTCGACAACCAGACCAACACCGCGGGTGGCAACCACGCCATCAGCGGCCCGGACGGTCAGGACGGCAACTACGAGGCGGCCGCCCGCCAGATCGACAGCGGCAATGATCCGTCCGTCCGCAGGTTCGTCGACAGTGCGGGAGCGTTCCTGAACGGCGAGAGCGCGGATTCGCACCAGTACAAAGTGGAGCGCCAACCTTGAGGAACGCCGCCGTGATCGCGGCACTGGTCGCCATGACCTGTGCCGCGTGCGCCGAGTCCAAGCCTGCCACCGTGTCCGAGGACTTCAAGTCCGCGGTGAACAGCATGCTGTCGACCGTGGGATCAGGCTCTTCACCCACCTTCGAGGCCCTCACTTGCGGCAGCGTCTTGGACGCACCCGGCGACGAGCAGGTCGCGATGTGGGCGGACGCGCAGGTGCCCGAGGGATCGGCGGACAAGCTGCGGTCGGCGGGTATCGCCGCCGGATGGCAGCCGCAGCGAGCGGAGGGGTTCGACCTGTTCCTCGTCGGACCGAACAACGTCAAGTTCGCGCTGCGCGGGTCGAAAGTCCGGGTGGAACAAGCGAAGTGTTCGATCTCCGGTCGGCACCAGGAGCTGTCGGTCGACGTCCGCCCGGAGCTCACACCCGGTCAGACGAAGGCGCTGTCGGCGCAGCTCGGGCCCGCCGTGGCGGCAGCGGAGGCGGTTCACGAGGCCATCGGAAAAGCGTTGGACCACCGGAAATTCCCGGCCACGGGCAAGATCGAAAGCGCGGGCGGCCTGTCGCTGTCGACGTGCGGTGAGAAGAACGGTCCGCGTGGTGTCCAGTGGTCCGGGTCGACCGAACATCAGCTCGACGCCACCACCGACCCGGCCGAGCTGGAGCGGAAGATCATCGACCGGCTGCCGTCCGGCCTCACGGTCGACGAACGTCCCGGGCAGCCCGGATACTTTCAGGCGAAGGCTTCGGGTATGAGTTTCAGTGTGTCGATCAGCCCGAAGAAGCAACAGGATGGATCAAAGGTGTTCGAGTTCGAATTCGACGCCCAGTCCGCCGAATGCACACCCGTGACCGTCAGCTGAGAACGGCCGGGTCGCGAATCGCGACCCGGCCGTTGTGGCTCAGCCGAACAGTGCGGGAAGTGTGCCCTCCCAGGCGGTGCGCAGTTCCTCCAGCGGGAACGTCGCCACGTCCTGGATCTCCAGGGACTCCGACTCCGGGTCGACGACGCCGGTGCGGCGGCAAGGCAGGCCGCGGGCGGCGCACATCTCGGTGAAGCGGAGTTCCTCCGAGCGGGGGACGGCCACGAGGACGCGGCCCGCCGACTCGCTGAAGAGCTGGACGAACGGGTCCTGGTCCGGGTCGAGGAAGACCCGGGCGCCGACCTCGCCGATGAGGCAGGTCTCGACCAGGGTCTGGACGAGGCCGCCGTCGGACAGGTCGTGCGCGGCGGAGATCATGCCGTCGCGGGAGCCCGCGACGAGGATCTCGCCGATGAGCTTCTCGCGGGCCAGGTCGACCTTCGGCGGCACGCCGCCGAGGTGGCCGTGGACCACGTGCGCCCACTCGGAGCCGCCGAACTCATCGCGGGTGTCGCCCAGCAGGAGCAGCGTTTCGCCTGCTTCCGCGCCGATCCCGGTGGGGATGCGGCGGCGGACGTCGTCGATGACGCCGAGGACGCCGACGACCGGGGTGGGCAGGATCGCCGTGCTGCCGGTCTGGTTGTAGAAGCTGACGTTGCCGCCGGTGACCGGGATGCCCAGTTCCTTGCAGCCCTCGGCCAGACCGCGCACGGCCTGCTCGAACTGCCACATCACGCCCGGGTCCTCAGGGGAGCCGAAGTTGAGGCAGTTCGTCACCGCGAGCGGCGTGGCGCCGGAGACGGCGACGTTGCGGTACGCCTCGGCCAGCGCGAGTTGGGTGCCGGTGTACGGGTCGAGCTTGACGAACCGGGCGTTGCAGTCGGTCGCCAGGGCGACGCCGCGGCCGGTCTCCTCGTCGATGCGGATCATGCCGGAGTCGGAAGGCTGGGCCAGAACGGTGCCACCGCGGACGTAGCGGTCGTACTGTTCGGTGACCCACCGGCGCGACGCCAGGTTCGGCGAGGCGATCATCCGCAGCACCTCGGCCCGCAGTTCGTCCTTAGTGGACGGACGGGCGAGCTGCTCGGCGCCGTCGGCGATCAGGGCGTCCTGGTCGGCCGGGCGGGCGATCGGGCGCTCGTACATCGGGCCCTCGTGCGCGACGGTGCGCGGCGGCACGTCGACGACGACCTCACCCTGCCAGGTGATGACCAGCCGGTCGCCTTCGGTGACCTCGCCGATCTCGGTGGCGATGACGTCCCACTTCTCGCAGACGCGCATGAAGGCGTCCACATCGGACGGCTTGACCACCGCGCACATCCGCTCCTGCGACTCGCTGGAGAGGATCTCGGCCGGGGTCATTCCCGTGGCACGCAAGGGAACCCGGTCGAGTTCGACGTGCATCCCGCCGTCACCGGCGCTGGCCAGCTCGCTCGTCGCGCAGGACAGGCCCGCGCCGCCGAGGTCCTGGATGCCGACGACGATGCCCTCGCGGAACAGCTCGAGGCAGCACTCGATGAGCACCTTCTCGGTGAACGGATCGCCCACCTGGACAGCGGGCAGCTTCTTGCGGCCGGTGCCGCCCTCGTCGCCGGAGAACGTCTCGCTCGCGAGGACCGAGACGCCGCCGATACCGTCGAGGCCGGTGCGAGCGCCGAAGAGGATGACCTTGTTGCCGGTGCCCGAGGCGTGCGCGAGGTGCAGGTCTTCCGACCGCATCGCACCGACACACAGCGCGTTGACCAGCGGGTTGCCCTGGTAGGAGGAGTCGAAGACGACCTCGCCACCGATGTTGGGCAGACCCAGACAGTTGCCGTAGCCGCCGATGCCGGCGACGACACCAGGCAACACGCGCTTGGTGTCGGGGTGGTCAGCGGCGCCGAAGCGCAGCGGGTCCATCACCGCGAGCGGGCGGGCGCCCATCGCCATGATGTCGCGGACGATGCCGCCGACACCGGTCGCGGCGCCCTGATAGGGCTCCACGTACGACGGGTGGTTGTGCGACTCCAGCTTGAACGTCACCGCCCAGCCGTCGCCGATGTCCACGACACCGGCGTTCTCGCCGATGCCCGCGAGCATCTTCGCCTTCATCTCCGGCGTCGTGTTGGCCGACCAGTGCTTCCAGTGCACCTTGGACGACTTGTACGAGCAGTGCTCGCTCCACATCACCGAGTACATCGCCAGTTCGGCGTCGGTGGGGCGGCGGCCGAGGATCTCGCGGATGCGAGTGTACTCGTCGTCCTTGAGGCCCAGCTCGCGGAACGGCTGCGGCTGGTCCGGCGTCGCCGCGGCGTGTTCGACCGAGTCGATCATGCGGTCACCACCGAGTCGAGGAGGGACAGGAACAAGCCCAGGCCGTCGTCGCTGGGGCCGGTGAGCGCGTCGATGGCGTGCTCGGGGTGCGGCATCAGGCCGACGATGCGACCGGTCGGGTCGCTGATGCCCGCGATGTCGTCGAGCGAGCCGTTGGGGTTGATGCCGACATAGCGGAACACCACGCGGCCCTCACCCTCCAGTTCGTCCACAGTGGACTTGCTCGCGGTGAAGCGGCCGTCCATGTTCTTGACCGGGATGATGATCTCGGCGTCCTTCTCGAACCGGGACGTCCACGCGGTGGTGTTGTTCTCCACCTTGAGCCACTGGTCGCGGCACACGAAGTGCAGGCCCGCGTTGCGCAGCAGCGCGCCCGGCAGCAAGCCTGCCTCGCAGAGGACCTGGAAGCCGTTGCAGATGCCGAGGATGGGCATCCCCTTGCGGGCGGCGGTGATGATCTCACCCATGACCGGCGCGAACCGGGCGATGGCGCCCGCGCGCAGGTAGTCGCCGTAGGAGAACCCGCCAGGCAGGATCACCGCGTCGACACCGCGCAGGTCGGCGTCGCCGTGCCACAGGGCGACGGCTTCAGCGCCCGCCGCCTCGATGGCACGGATGGTGTCGCTGTCGTCCAGCGTTCCCGGGAAGGTGACGGCCCCGATTTTCACGAGTCCACCCGCCGGACGACGAAGTCCTCGACAACGGGGTTGGACAGGAAGCCTTCAGCGATCTTGGCGAGCGTTTCGTCGTCGACCGAGTCGTCGACTTCCAGCTCGAAATGCTTTCCCTGACGGACATCGGACACACCATCGAATCCCAGGCGCGGCAGCGCGCGCGCCACGGCTTGCCCCTGGGGGTCGAGGATCTCCGGCTTGGGCATGACATCGACGACGACTCGGGCCACGGCGGGCTACTCCTGAGTTCGAGCGGGCCGGTACTGGCGCAGCCTACCTGAGCTGCGAGTTCACTCGACGTTCGCGTACTCCCGGGTGACCTGGGCCACTGATCACCACCGGGTGAACCCGGTGGACTGGGATTGTGGGGTGGACTAACCTGGTGTCAGCTCTGGCGGTAAGCCAGGGAAGTGAGCCCGGTTCCCGTCCGGACGGTCGGCAGCCGGGCTTCGCGCTGTCTAAGGCGCGTCACCTAGGTCAATCACCTTCTGCAAGATCGGGTCCAAGCGACGGTGCCAGTCGCCGCCCGCGCCATAACACCAGGCCACCGCATCGGCGATCCACAACAGTTCCTCCTGGGTGCTGTTGCGGTGCTCATAGACCAGATCCGTTGCCCTTGCGGACTTGCGGAGAGCGGCCAGGATCGTCACGCGGTCGATCTCGTTGCGCACCTCCCGGCTGTCGAGCACCAACCGGTGGGCATCGGCCTCGAGAACGTCATCGACGAGTTGGCTGACGCAGGTTCGCCGAGCACGTTCCTCGCCTTGCCCACAGGTCGCGAGATAGACCCGAACCGCGACCCGCTCCGTCGCCAAGCGGGAGATGATTGCCCTGCGCCGGGCGGGTGTCTCCTTCTTGAAATGCAGTTCGTACTGGCCGGGCAGCAACATGCCACGCAGCACTTTGCGAAGCCGGTGCAGGTCCCGGGCGTCGACGAAGGCGGCGGCGACGAGATAGTGGCGGTTACGGCGGGACTCGTCGGCGAAGGCATGCAAGCTCACCTGGGTGAGATCGGCGGCGGTCCGGCCGAACTGGATCGCTTGAACGGGTGTTCGCCTTGGGCGAGATCGGTGGCGCGACGAGCGGTCCCGGGGCAATGGTGGGGCCCATGCGACTCCTTGTTCTCGGTGGTACCCGATTCCTCAGCTACGCCGTCGCCGCGGAGGGCGTGCGGCGGGGTTTCGACGTGGTGTGCGCGGCGAGAGGTGAGTCGGGCCGGGTGCCCGAAGGTGCCCAGCTGGTCAAAGTGGACCGGGATGCCGACGACGGTCTCGACGCGCTGACCGGCGACTTCGACGCCGTCGTGGATGTCGCCCGGCTGTCGTACTCCTGGGTGCGGCGGGCGCTCGACACGCTCGGCGGCCGGGCGGGCCACTGGACGTTCGTCTCGTCCATCAGCGCCTACGCCGACCACAGCACCGTCAGCGACGAACTGCTTCCGCCGCGCGAGGAAGACGACGTCCAAGAGCTCTACGGCAACATCAAGGTGGCGAGCGAGAACGCCGTCCTCGCCGCCATCCCCGACGCCTTCATCCTGCGCTCCGGTCTGATCACCGGCCCCGGCGACGGCAGTGACCGCTTCGGCTACTGGCCCGCGAGAATGGCGCGCGGCGGTCGGGTCGCGGTGCCCGATGTGGATCAGGTGGCGAGCTACGTGGACGCTCGCGACCTCGCTTCGTGGATCGTCGACGCGGCGGTCAAGGGACTCAAGGGGACGTTCGACGGCAACGGCCCAGCCGTCCCGCTGGGCGACCTGCTGCGGGGAATCGCGGACGCGGTCGGGACCGATGTCGAACTGGTGCCGGTGGCCGAGCCGGTCCTGGTCGAGCAGGGCATCCAGCCGTGGGCGGGTCCGCGTTCGCTGCCGCTGTGGCTGCCTGAGGACTTCCGGATGATGTGCGCCCGCGACGCGAGCCCGGCCATGGCCGCGGGCCTGACCCTCATGCCGCTGGCCGACGCGGTGGCGGGGGCACTGGACCACGAGCGCGCGTTGGGGCTCGACCGCGAGCGCAAGGCCGGGCTCTCGCCGCGAGAAGAGACCGATTTGCTGGCTGCGCTTTAGCCCGCGAAGGGGCAAGCTCGACCGCATGGAGTCGTTCGATTACATCGTGGTCGGTGCGGGCAGTGCGGGTTGTGTCCTCGCGGGGAGGCTGACCGAGGACCCGGAGGTGAAGGTCCTGCTGCTGGAGGCGGGCGGGGCGGACGACGCCGACGAGATCAAGATCCCGGCGGCGTTCTCCACCCTGTTCAAGACCCGGTGGGACTGGAACTACGAGACCGTCGAGCAGAAGCACATGGGCGGTCGCACGGCGTACTGGCCGCGGATGAAGGCGCTCGGCGGCTGCTCGTCGATGAACGCCATGATCTACATCCGCGGCAACCGCGCCGACTACGACACCTGGCGCGACCAGCACGGCGCCGTCGGCTGGGGCTACGACGACGTGCTCCCGTACTTCGTGAAGGCCGAGCGGAACTCTCGCCTCGACGGCCCGCTGCACGGCCGCGTCGGCCCGCTGCACGTCGAGGACCGCCGGTTCACCCACGAACTCAGCGCCGCGTGGGTGGCGGCGTCGGGCCTCAAGCCGAACGACGACTTCAACGGAGCCGAACAGGAAGGCGCCGGGCTCTACCAGGTCACGTGCAGGCGCGGCCGCCGCTGGTCGACCGCCGACGCCTACCTGCGCCCGGCCATGACCCGCCCGAACCTGGTCGTGCGCACGCGCGCCCTCACCACGCGGGTCCTCCTGGATGGGACGCGGGCGACCGGGGTCGAGTACGAACACATCGGTGCAACCCACACCGTCAGCGCCTCGCGGGAAGTGCTGCTGTCCGGCGGCGCGATCAACTCGCCGCAGCTGCTGATGCTCTCCGGCATCGGTCCCGCCGAGCACCTGCGGGACCTCGGCATCGACGTGGCGGTGGCTCTGGCGGGCGTCGGCGGCAACCTGCACGACCACCCGGCGGCCCCGGTCATCTGGACCACCAAGGGCACCACCGACCTGGCCGACTTCTCCACCCCGCGGCGGCTGATCCAGTGGCAGACGACCGGCCGCGGCCCGCTGACGTCGAACATCGGCGAAGCAGGCGGCTTCACCCGCACCCGCGACGGCCTCGACGCCCCGGACATGCAGTTCCACGTCGCGCCGACGATGTTCTACGACAACGGCCTGCGCGAACCGACGGCTCCCGGCTTCACCTCGGCGGCGACCCTGGTCGCCCCACACAGCCGCGGCACCCTGCGACTGCGGTCGGCCGACCCGCACTGGCGTCCCCTGATCGACCCGGCCTACTACGCCGAGGCCGCCGACATGGACGCGATCGTCGAGGGCTGTCGCACCCTGATCGACATCGCCGCCCAGTCCGGCCTGAGCCGGTACCTCGACAAGCCGTTCATCCCGAAGACCGACGACCTCGCCGAGAGCGCCCGCCAGTGGACGCAGACGCTGTACCACCCGGTCGGCACCTGCTCGATGGGCGAGGACGACCTGTCCGTGGTGGACCCGCACCTGCGCGTGCGCGGCGTCGACAACCTGCGCGTGGTGGACGCGTCGGTGATGCCGGTGATCCCACGCGGCAACACCAACGCACCCACGATCATGGTCGCGGAGAAGGCCGCGGACCTGATCAAAGCCGGATGAAGCGCTAGCGGCGCCTGCCGTGCAGCAGGGTGATCAGCTTCGCGACCTGGGCGTCGACCTTCGGGCCGCGGGCGAAGGTGGTCAGGGTCAGCGGGGCGCGGAAGCGCTGGCGGGTGATGGCCTTGGGCTTGCCGAACTCGCGCAGGCCCTCCGGGCCGTGGATGCGGCCGAAGCCGGAGTCGCCGCTGCCGCCGAACGGCAGGGACGGGACGCCGGCGAAGCTGATCACCGAGTTCACCGCGACCATGCCCGAACGCAGCCGTCGGGCGAGTTCCATTCCGCGCTTCTTCGAGAAGACCGAGCCGCCGAGGCCGTAGGTCGTGTCGTTGGCCTTGGCGATGGCTTCGTCCATGTCCCGCACCTTGGCGATGGTCATGGTCGGGCCGAACGTCTCCTCGCGGACCGCTGACGAGTCCTCCGGGACGTCCACCAACACGGTGGGCTGCACGTAGCGGTCGCCGACCTCGCCGCCGACCAGGGCGCGGCCGCCGCGGGAGACGGCGTCGGCGATGTGGCGGCGGATGATGTCGAGCTGGCTGGGCATGGTGATCGGGCCGATGTTCGCGTCGGCGTCGAAGCCGGGGCGGACGGTCTTGGCCTTCTCGACGACCTTCGCGACGAACGCGTCGTAGACCTGTTCGTGGACGTAGACGCGCTCGATGCCGGTGCAGGTCTGGCCCGCGTTGGAGAAGCCGCCCCAGACGGCGCCGTCGGCTGCCAGGTCGAGGTCGGCGTCGGCGTCGACGATGAGGGCGTCCTTGCCGCCGGCCTCGATCAACACGGGGGTCAGTGTCTCGGCGCAGGCGGCCATGATCTTCTTGCCGGTGCCCGGCGAACCGGTGAACGCGATCTTCGCGACGCCCGACCGGCACAGCGCGGCGCCGGTCTCGCCGTATCCGGTGACCACCTGGAACACGGGGTGCTCGGGCACGATCTCGGCGAAGCTGTCGGCCAGCCACCGGCCCACGCCGGGGGTGTACTCACTCGGTTTGAAGACCACCGCGTTGCCCGCCGCCAACGCGTAGGCGACAGAGCCCATCGGGGTGAACACCGGGTAGTTCCATGGCCCGATGACGCCGACCACGCCCAGCGGCTGGTACTCGACGGTCGAGGCCTGGTTGGCCATCAGCAGCCCGGACCACCGGCGCTGCGGCCCGAGCACCTTGCGCGCGTGCTTCGACGCCCAGTCGGTGTGGTCGATCGCGAGGATGATCTCCAGCATCGCGTCCGCGTGCGGCTTGCCCGTCTCCGCGTGCACGACACCGGCGAGCTGCGCGGCCCGCCGGGTCAGCACGCCCTTCCACCGCTGCAGCCGCTCAGCGCGACCCGCGAAGCCGAGGTCCGCCCACCACGCGGCCGCCGCCCGCGCCCGCTCCACCACGGCCTGGACTTCCTCCGCGGTGTGGATGGGGTGGCTGCCGACGACCTCATCTGTCGCCGGATTGAGCGAGTCGAACTTCGTCTGCGTGGTGGTCATGGCACAAAACTACCCGCCAGTAGTGCTCGCGAGCGAGAGAAAAGCGGCCAAAAAGCCTAGGGTTGTCGGCGTGAAGATCACTCACCTCGGCCACTGCTGCGTCCTGGTCGAGAGAACGCGGTGATCCATCCGGAGATCCCCGCGCCCGCCAACCTGGGCTACGTCATCGACGACGGCGCGTTCTACCACCCCGGCGACTCGCTGTTCGTGCCCGAGCAGAAGATCGACATCCTGGCCCTGCCCACCGGCGCGCCCTGGATGAAGCCGGCCGAGACGGTGGAGTACTTCCGGCCGAGTCGGTCGAACTCTGATAGACCGCTTGGCGCAATTCCGCGAATTACTTCGTCACAAGCCGTCCCGAACGGGCCCACATACCCTCTTCACTGACTAACGGGCTCCTGCACCCCGTGCCGACCGGCGCGGGTATGCCCCCTGAGTTGTCCGGAGGAATCGTGTTCCTGCGTTCACGCACCCGGCTCGGCCGCGCGGCTACCGTCGCGCTGGTCGGCGCCGGCCTCATCGCCACGGCGGGCACCGCGTTCGCCGCCCCGGGCGCCCCTGCCGCCCCTGGCTCCATCTACAGCCCGGGTTCGATCTCCAGCCCGAGCTCCATCTCCGCGGGCACCCGCTCGTACCTGGTCATCACCGCGCCGAACGACACTGCGGGCGCCAAGACCGCCGTCGCCGACAACGGTGGCTCGGTCTTCGCCTCCTACGACGCCATCGGCGTCATCGTGGCGCACTCGTCGGTCGCCGACTTCGCCTCGAAGATGCGCACCGTCACCGGTGTCCAGCAGGTCGGCGCGTCGCGCACCAGCGACGTGCCCGCCGAGGCCGCGAACCCGGCCATCCCGGCCACGCCGTCGCAGTCGGTCCCGACCGGCAGTGAGACCGCCCGGGTCGACATGACCCAGATCGGCGCCGACAAGGCGTGGGCCGTCAACACCGGCTCCTCCGCGGTCACCGTCGGCGTGCTCGACACCGGTGTCGACGACCAGCACTACGACCTCAAGGCCAACTTCGACGCCACCAAGTCGGCGTCCTGCGCCTACGGCAAGCTCGACACCCGCGCGGGCTCATGGCGCGACACCGACACCCACGGCACGCACGTCGCGGGCACCATCGCCGCGGCCAAGAACGGCAAGGGCATGGTGGGCGTCGCCCCGGGCGTCAAGATCGCCTCGGTGCGCATCGCGGAGAAGCCGAGCGGCCTGTTCTTCCCGGAGAACACCATCTGCGCGTTCGTCTTCGCCGGTGACAAGGGCTTCGACGTCACCAACAACAGCTACTACACCGACCCGTGGCTGTTCAACTGCCCGGACAACGCCGACCAGGCCGCGATCCTCGAAGGCGTCAAGCGCGCCCAGCAGTACGCCGAGGGCAAGGGCGTCCTCAACGTCTCCGCCGCGGGCAACGAGAACTACAACCTGGCGAGCAAGTCCTCGGACAGCACCAGCCCGAACGACTCGACCCCGGTCAACCGCACGATCAGCAACAACTGCCTGAGCGTCCCGGGCGAGCTGCCGGGCATGGTGTCGGTCTCGTCGATCAACTCGTCGAACGTGAAGTCGTCGTTCTCCAACTTCGGCACCGGCAAGATCGCCGTCGCGGCCCCCGGTGACAACGTGTACTCCACGGTCCCCGGTGGCGGTTACGGCTCGAAGTCCGGCACCTCGATGGCGTCCCCGCACGTCGCCGGTGTCGCGGCCCTGCTGGTCAGCGTGAACCCGACCGCCACCCTGGCGGACCTGCGTTCGAAGCTCGCCACCCAGGCGGACGACCTGACCTGCGGCGACAGCCGCTGCTCGGGCACGACCGCGCTGAACAACTTCTACGGCGAGGGCCGCGTCGACGCCCTGGCCGCGGTCTCCGACGGCGGCACCACCCCGCCGCCCACCGGCACGGTCTTCGAGAACACCGCCGACGTCAGCATCCCCGACCTGGGTGCGGCTGTGTACAGCAACATCGTGGTCTCGGGTGTCACGGGCAACGCCCCGGCGACGCTGAAGGTGGACGTCAACATCGTGCACACCTGGCGCGGTGACCTGGTGATCGACCTGATCGCCCCGGACGGCACCGCCTACCGGCTCAAGGCGTCGTCGTCGAACGACTCCGCGGACAACGTGATCGCCAGCTACACGGTGAACGCGTCGACCGAGGTCGCCAACGGCACGTGGAAGCTCAAGGTCCAGGACGTGGCCCGGTACGACACCGGCTACATCAACTCCTGGAAGCTCACCTTCTAGTCCGCCTCCCCGGAATTTTCTGCTGAAGTCACCTTCGGCTGGAAAATCCGGTGTTGCGGTCACCGTGGTCAAGTGGCGTCACGGTCCCCCTAGGTGCGGTTGCGCGGCGCGCCTGGTTTAAGGGCGGTTGTGTGGCACGGCCCGATCCTCCTCCCGGTCGCTCATCGAGCGGCGGGGAGTGAGGGCCGGGCCGTTGTCGTCACGCGGTGGATCGGGCCGGGGGCAAGGACGTCGGGGTAGGTGACGCCGGTGGCGCCGTGGTGGCGGGCGATGTCGACGGCGTCGAGTACCGCCTGGCGCGGGCCGGGGCGGACCAGGTCGGCGGCGTCGACCGCCAAGCGGACCAGGCCGCCGCGGCGGGCGGTGCGGGCGGCGGCCAGGACGTAGGTGAAGCACCACAGGGTCTCGCCGCGCTCGGTCTGGGCGAAGCCATGGACGCGGGCACGGTGGACGCCGTCGGTGGTGAGGTCGTGCACGCCGTAGAGGTCCGCACAAAGGGTGAAACCCTTGCGGCGCAAGGCGGTGAGGGTGCCCCGGGACGCCTGCCAGCGGGGTGGGGCGAAGCTGTCGGTGGACAGGCCGAGCCGCTCCATCGCCGAGACCGCCGCCGTCAGACGCAGACCCGCCTCATGCGCGGGGAGGGCGCCGAACTCGGCCCGGCGGGCCAGCGTCACCGTGCGCCGCGCCCGGGGTTCGGGGGAATGGTCGAAGCCGTGCATCAGCACCGCGTCGCCCGCGGTCCGGCGGGTGCGGACCCAGTCGGCGACCGCGCCGTCGCGGCGAGGGGCGAACAGCAGCGACAGGGGCACCTGTCGCTTCTGCATCTCCTCGGCGAGGTCGGCGCAGCGGTGCAGGGTTCGGGTGTCGATCCCGGCCAGCGAGACCACGAGTCGTGCCGTCACCTATCAAGCTCAGCGCATGTCGGTGACGACCAGGTGTCACCTGTGGATAATCACCCGATCCAGTCGCTGAACTTCCGACCGGTGATCAGCTCGTACGCCTGGACATAACGCGATCGGGTGGCTTCGACGATCTCGGCGGGCATCGCGGGCGGCGGCTGGTCGCCCTCGCGGTCCCAGCCGGTCTCCGGCGCGGTCATCCAGTCGCGGACGAACTGCTTGTCGAACGACGGCTGGGCATGGCCCGGCTCGTAGGTCTCGGCGGGCCAGTAGCGCGAGGAGTCGGGCGTCAGCACCTCGTCGCCGAGGACGATGACACCGTCGAGGAGACCGAACTCGAGCTTGGTGTCGGCGAGGATGACGCCGCGGCCCTGGGCGTAGTCGGCCGCGCGGGAGTAGATGGCCAGAGTCATGTCGCGGACCCTGTTGGCCAGGTCTTCGCCGATGTCCGCGGCGACGACGTCGAAGCTGATGTTCTCGTCGTGCTCGCCCAGTTCGGCCTTCGTGGCCGGGGTGAAGATCGGCTCGGGCAGGCGGGAGCCCTCGACCAGCCCCGCGGGGAGCGTGACACCGCAGACGGCGCCGGTGCGGTTGTAGTCCCGGGTGCCCGAGCCCGCGAGGTATCCGCGCGCCACGGCTTCGACCGGCAGCATCTCCAGGCGCTTCACGATCAGCGCGCGGCCGCGGACCTCGGCGGGGATGCGGTCGTCGTCGTAGGAGACGAGGTGGTTGGGCACGAGGTCGCCGAGCAGCTCGAACCAGAAGACGCTCATCGCGGTGAGGATGCGGCCCTTGTCCGGGATCGGCGCGTCCAGCACGAAGTCGTAGGCGGACATCCGGTCGGACGCGACGAGGAGGAGATGGTCGTCGTCGACCGCGTAAAGTTCGCGGACTTTGCCAGCGGCGATCTTGGGATATTCAGCGAGCGTCGGCACGCTTCGGGAGCGTACATGGGAGCGCCGACCAGGCAGAAAGCGGGAAGCAGACCCGGCGCCACAATCTCGACGATCGTGGTGATGGGCAGCTGGCGATCGGGTCCGCGTGACGATCACGAGTCCATGTCGTCCGGACGTTCGAGGGGCACGGTGTAGAAGCGGACGTCGTGCCCGTCGGGGTCGGAAGCGCCCAGCAGGACCCAGCCGACCGGGGTGCGGAGCACGCCTGCGTGCCGCACGCCCTGCGCGGTGAGATGGGCCGCGAGTGGCCGACGTCGCCGCCCACCCGGACGTCGCGCCCCGCACGGTCTACGTCCGGTTCGCCAACAAAGCCGCGCTGCTGCAACGGTGTCTCGACGTGGCCATCGGCGGCGACCAGCAGCGGGTGGCCGTCCCCGACCGCGACCGGTTCCACGCGGCCATGACCGCTCCCACCGCCGCCGAGCGGATCGCGCGGATGGCCGCGATCAGCGCCCGACTCTGCCGGACGGCGCGGATGTCGGCTGGCTCGCCGACACCGGTTCCCTGCTCGGGCAAGCCGAGATCTACCTGCTTCTCAACAAGACGACGAGTTGGGACATCCCCGCCTATGAGACCTGGCTCATCGCCACCTGGACACGGCTTCTGCGGGCGGCCGCCACGTCCTGGTGACGGGCTCGCCGTCGGCGGGCACACTTCGTGAATGGGGTACGACTGGATCTCGTTCACCACCGACTACGGCCTCGCCGACGGCTTCCCAGCGGCCTGCGAGGGTGTCATAGCCCGGATCGCCCCGGCGGCCCGAATCATCCACGTCACGCACCTGGTGCCACCGCAGGACATCCGGCGCGGGGCGGCCGTGCTCGCGCAGACCGTCCCCCACCTGCCGCCCGCGGTGCACCTGGCGGTGGTCGACCCCGGTGTCGGGACCACGCGCAGACCCATCGCGGTCACCACCGACACGGGGATGCTCGTCGGACCGGACAACGGACTGCTGATCCCCGCCGCCATCGCCCTGGGCATCTCCGCGGCGTACGAGCTGACCGAGTACCGGCTGAACCCGGTCTCGGCGACCTTCCACGGGCGCGACATCTTCGCCCCGGCCGCCGCCCACCTGGCCGCGGGCCTGCCGCCGGACCTGCTCGGGCCGGAGATCGACCTCGGGACCCTGGTCCGGCTCCCCGAACCAGAGACCGTCGCCACTCCCGGCAGGCTCGCCACCGAGGTGCTCAGCTCCGACACCTTCGGCAACCTCCAACTCGCCGCGACCGCGCTCGACCTGGCCGCGTCCGGGGCGAAGGCGCGGACCCGGGTGCACGCCCAGGTCGGCGACCGGTCCGTCGAAGCCGTCGTCGGGCAGACATTCGCCGACGCCGAACCCAGCGGCGCGGTGCTGCTCGTCGACTCCGCCGGGCACCTCGCGCTCGCGATCAACGGCGGCTCGGCGGCCGACGAACTCCGTGCGGGCGCCGGGAGTCCGGCGATCGTGCTGATCGGGCGCTAGCGCCTGTCTCGAAGTGCGGGCCGTGCCGCCGGACGGTTCGACGTTCAGCTGCACCTCGGTCACGGCGAACGCGGGCGGCTTCGTTTCCTTCTAAATGCTCGTGCCCCCACTGCCACCGCTGTTGCCACCACCGGACTTCGTGGTCGTGGTGGTCGTGGTGGTCGTGGTGGTCGTGGTGGTCGTGGTGGTCGTGGTGGTCGTGGTGGTCGTGGTCACGGACGTGCCGATCACGGCGCCGCCGCACACCATCCGCTCCTGCCGTCCCCGCTCATCGACCGCTCCTCTCACTGACCGCGTGAGAGTGATCGACAACGCCCGAATCGGCGTGACGGGGCCGGCCGGAATTCGCCCGATCGCGGCTAAAGGATCGCCCCGGGCACGTAACCCGACGCCTCGGGGAAGCGGCCGAGGACCTCTTCGACCCGCTTCACGACCGCCGCCACCTGCGCGCCCGCCACCCCGGTGAAGGGGAGCCGGTCGGCCAGCAGCGCGTCGAGGCGGGCGCGGTCGAGTGGGATGCGGTCGTCGGCGGCGAGGCGGTCGAGCAGGTCGTTGCGCTCGATGCCCTCCTCGCGCATCGCCAGGGCCACCGCCACGGCGTGCTCCTTGATCGCCTCGTGCGCGGTCTCCCGGCCGACCCCGGCCCGCACCGACGCCATGAGCACCTTCGTGGTGGCCAGGAACGGCAGGTAGCGGTCGAGTTCGCGGGCCACGACGGCCGGGTAGGCGCCGAACTCGTCGAGCACGGTCAGGAATGTCTCCAGCAGGCCGTCGAGCGCGAAGAACGCGTCCGGCAGCGCGACCCGGCGGACCACCGAGCACGACACGTCGCCCTCGTTCCACTGGTCGCCCGCGAGTTCGCCGACCATCGACGCGTACCCCCGCAGGATCACGGCGAGACCGTTGACCCGCTCGCAGGAGCGCGTGTTCATCTTGTGCGGCATGGCCGACGAGCCGACCTGGCCCGGCTTGAAGCCCTCGGTGACCAGCTCGTGCCCGGCCATCAGCCGGATCGTCTTCGCCACGCTCGACGGCGCCGCCGCGAGCTGGACCAGCGCGGACACCACGTCGTAGTCGAGGGAACGCGGGTAGACCTGGCCGACACTGGTGAACCTGTTCTCGAACCCGAGGTGCTCGGCGACGACGCGCTCCAACTCGTCGAGCTTGTCCTGGTCGCCCCCCAGCAGGTCGAGCATGTCCTGCGCGGTGCCGACCGGGCCCTTGATGCCGCGCAGCGGGTAGCGGGCGATCAGCTCGTCGACCCGCTGGAAGGCGACCAGCAGCTCGTCGGCGCCGGTGGCGAAGCGCTTGCCCAGGGTCGTGGCCTGCGCGGCGACGTTGTGTGAGCGGCCGGTCAGGACCAGGTCGCCGTGCTCGGCGGCAAGCCGGGCCAGGCGGGACAGCACGGCGGCGACCCGGCCGCGGATCAGCTCGAGGGACCGGCGGACCTGCAGCTGCTCGACGTTCTCGGTGAGATCGCGCGAAGTCATGCCCTTGTGCACGTGCTCGTGCCCGGCCAGCGCGTTGAACTCCTCGATGCGCGCCTTCACGTCGTGGCGGGTGACCCGCTCACGGTCGGCGATGCTGCCCAGGTCGACCTCGGGCAGGACCCGGCGGTAGTCCTCGATGGCCTGCTCGGGGACGTCGATGCCCAGCTTGGCCTGCGCGGAGAGCACGGCGAGCCACAGCTCGCGCTCCATCCGAACCTTCTCCTCGGGCGACCACAGGGTGGCCAACTCGGTGGAGGCATAGCGGCCAGCGAGGACGTTGGGGATGCGGGGCTTCTGCGCGGCGGTCACGTTTGCCCAGCTTACCGGGGTACCGGAGGCACCCCCAGCGCCCCCGGTACCCCGCGGCTCAGAAGTGCAGAGCCGGGTCGTTGGCCAGCGCGGTCAGGTAGCCGTTGATGACCTCCGGGGACGGGCCGCCGGTGCCGGACGCGGGCGCGTGCCAGGCGGCGGTGACCACCGAGGAGTCGGCACGAACCACATCCACCCAGTGGGCTCGATAGAGGTTGTCGCCTGGGGACCCATCGGTGAAATAGCAAGTCCCCGCGGCCATCTCGCAGGCCATGCCGTCCGGTCGTTGTTCGATTCCCGGCGCGATCACGGCCAGGTTGATCGCGAACCGGGTGCCGTCCAGCGTGAAGGTGGTGTGCTGGGACAGGCTGACGAAACCGCGCAGGCCCGGTACCCACGTGGGTTTGGCCACGATGTCGGTGGCGCCGGGCAGCACGACCGCGATCCGCGACCGCACCGCCACCCCGAGAACCTCGGACCGTTGGGCGAGCTGAGCGCTGGTGTAGGTCGGGCCCGTCGGCACCGAGGGCCGACCGGGAGGGGGCGGCCCCGGAAAGCCCGCCGCCTGCGTCCCCCCCATGGACTTGGCCGCGACCGGGGCGATGACGATCCCGCCGATGATCACGAGCGCCGCCACTCCCGTCGCCAGCAGCGCCCGCTTCTGGGAGGTCTCTTTGCGCGCGCGCGTGACCGTTTCGTCGATATCCAGCGCTAGCGGCGGTTCGACAGCCACAGCGGTCAACAGGTTGTCTCGTAGCTCGGTCTCATGCATGTTCCAGCTCCCCCTCGGTCAGTCGGGCGACGACCGCGCGCAGCGAGGTCAGCCCGCGGGCCGCCTGGCTCTTGACCGTGCCTTCCGTGCACCGCATGACCCGCGCGGTCTCGGCGATGCTCAGCTCGTCGAAGTACCGCAGGACCAGCACCGCGCGCTGACGCGGTGCCAGCGTCAGCAGAGCTTTGTGGACGAGGTCGCGGTCCCACGAGTGGCCGATGCCCTCGGCGACGTCGATGTTCGGGTCGGCGGTGTCGGGCACCTCGGAGCCGACCGGCTCACGGCGCCGCCACGGTTTGCGCTTCTCGTCGAGCCACGTGCGCAGCAGGACGGTCCGGGCATAGTTGTGCACGGTGTCGCGCTTGCCCACCCGCGACCACGACCGGTAGATCTTGACCAGTGTCGTCTGGACCAGATCCTCGGCGGTGTGCCAGTCGCCGCAGAACGGGTAAGCCGATCTCCGCAGTGTTCTGGCGTGTTCGTGGGCGAACACCCGGAAATCCTCGTCGTCTCGCAAGGCGCCCCCTTCCGCTTACTACTCACGCTCAGCGGGCGGAAAAGGTTGCGTCGATCAGGCGAGTGCTTCGCGAAGCATTCTGCGGGCAGCCGAGCGGGGGTCCGGGTCGACCTCGATGAGCGCGTTGACCACGGCGCCGTCGACCAGGGCGATCAGCTGCTCCAACCGCGCCTCGTCGATGCCCGCGGCGGACTTGGCGAAGGTGTCCATCAACAGCGACCGGAGCTCGCCGCCGAGTTCGAGGGTCAGCGGGCGCAGGTAGGGCCTGCGGGCGGTGGCGATCAGCCGCTCGTAGCGCAGCAGGATCGCCTGGGCGTCGTTGTCCCTGGCCTTGGGGCCAAGCAGCTGGTCGAGCACCAGCTCCACCAACGCTTCCAGGCCTTTCGGGCTCGTCGCCAGCTCGTTGAGGATCTCGCGGCCGCGGGCCAGTTCCTGGCGGCCGTGGAATTCGAGGGCTTCGACGATCAGGTCGTCGAGGGACTCGAAGTAGTAGGTCGTGGACGCCAGCGGCAGGCCCGCGCGCTCGGCGACCGAGCGGTGCCGGACCGCGTCGAACCCGCCTTCGATCAGCAGGGAGGCGGCGGCCTCCACGAGCGCGTGTTTGCGGCGCTCACCCTTGGGGGTGCTGGCGGTGGTCATGGTGTGGCAATGGTGCCAGGTCAGTACCTGGGTGCCAGCTCCTGGGCGAGTTCGCGCACGTCATCGGGGTTGAGCGGGAGTTCCGCGGAGTCCGGGAACGGCTCGACCACCACGATCAGCTGACCACCCGAGGCGGCGCCCGCCACCGATCCGGTGGCACCTGGCCGGTCGATCCACGGCGGCTCCAGCGGCGCGCTGACACCGGCGGGCACCAGCATGATCGACACCAGGCCGCGGCGGGGTCCGTCCTGCACGCCGAAGCTCGCGGACCGACCACCGGTCGGACAGCCAAGGGGGGAAGGAACGTACTCGCCGCGGGAAGTGGCGGCCGGGAGCTCGCCCGCGAGGGCAGCAGCGAGCTCCCGGTCCGCCGTTCCGCACCCGCTGGGGGTGCCACCGGCCTGAGAGCCGGCATTCCCATCCGACGAACGCCCCCTGCTTGGCGTCGCCGGCGGGAAGTCTTGGGCCTCCGCGGCCTTTTGTGACGGTCCGTCGGTCGTAACCTCGTATGGCGACGACAGATCGTTACTGTTTGCGGGAGATTCGGCCGATCCAGCAGCAGACGACTCGCCGGTGGTTTTACTGGGCCACCACGCGTCGCCGGCGACGATCACACCCGCCAACAGCGCAAAGCCTAGCGCTGTTCCGGTAAGAAGGGTGTTCCTCTTTCGGGTCAATCTCGATGACTCAGCGCTGATGTCCGACTGGTCGAAAGAGGGCGGCGGGACGTCGCGGACCGCGTCGTTGAACAGCTCTGAGAGCTTGCGCTCGTCCACTACCTCCACCCCCTCATCGTCACCGTCACCGTCACCGACACTGTGGCCCTCACAGCCCGGACCGCAGATCGTCGAGCGTGTCGCCCAGCGATTCCCGCAGGGCGGCCAGTCCCCGTGAGGTCTGGCTCTTGACCGTTCCCTCGGTGCACTTGAGCGTCTCGGCCGTGGCCGCCACGTCCAAGCCTTCCAGGTACCGCAGCACCAGCACCGCCCGCTGCCGCGGTGGCACCCTCGACAGTCCGTCGAGGAGCGCCGACCTGGTCGCGACCGCGGTGCCGATGTCGCCTTCGGTGCTCGCCGATTCCGGCAAGACCTCCGTCTGGCGCTCTCGCCGCCACGGCCTGCGCGTCTCGTCGATCATCGCGCGAACCACCGACCGGCGGACGTAGGCGTCCAGGGCCTGACGGTCCCGGACCTTGCGCCACCTGCGGTGCAGTGCGACGAACGCGGTCTGCGCGAGATCGTCCGCCTTGTGCCAGTCGCCGCACAGCAAGTACGCGGTTCGTCGCACGGCGTCGCGCCGCGCGGCGAAGTATTCCGCGAACTCCTGCTCGTCGCGCTGATCCACGCGAACGCTCTCCACTCGTCTGTACGGACTAGGGACGGATCTGACCGGCACCACGGTTGCATGGGGACCTGACGAGATCTACGCCACCCCCGGGATCCGTGGTCGGCGCGTAGCGGTATTGCCCGTTGTGGTGTGATCGGATCGTGACCACACTGCGCCGGATTGATCTCCGCTCGGACACCGTGACCAAGCCGGACTACACCATGCGGGCCGCGATGGCGGCCGCCGAGGTGGGCGACGACGTCCTCGACCACGACCCGACGATGCGGGCGCTGGAGGAGCGCGCGGCCGGGCTGCTCGGGGTCGAGGCGATGCTGTGGGTGCCCAGCGGGAGCATGGGCAACCTGATCGCGCTGATGCTGCACCTGGGCCGCGGCGACCGGTTCCTGGCCGCGCGCGGGTCCCATGTGCTGGAGGCCGAACTGGGCACGCCCGCGTGGCTGGCGGGCGGCATGCCGCATCCCCTGGAATGGACCGGCGGGCCCGGCCGGATCTCGGCCGACGACGTGAGCGCGTTCGCCGCGGCGGGGGCGCCGTACTACGCACTGCGGACGGCGCTGCTCTGCTTGGAGAACACCCACAACTTCGCCGGCGGCACGGTCACCCAGCCCGACCACCACGCGCTGCTGGTCGCCACCGCCCGCGAGGCGGGGATCCGGGTGCACCTCGACGGCGCCCGGCTGTGGAACGCGGCGGCGGCGCTCGGGGTGCCGCCCGCGGCGCTGACCGTCGGGGTGGACACGGTGCAGGTCTGCCTGAGCAAGGGCCTGGGCGCGCCGGTCGGGTCGCTGGTCGGCGGGTCGGCGGCGTTCGTCGCCGAGGCGCGCCGGGTGCGCAAGATGCTCGGCGGCGGCGTCCGTCAGGGCGGGGTGCT
>NZ_JBOHGC010000426.1:0-10624 GCF_050699995.1 Actinokineospora sp.
AACCCATTGGGTGAACTGGCGACGCCGACACCAAGCACGCTCACGCTGGTTCCACAAACGCACCAGACTCGCCCGCAACATCGAGAACACCCAGGTCAGCTAGCGAATGGCTGCTGCCGTACTAGGGGCAGTCGATCGCTTTGAGGAGATCGAGATATCCCTCACTCGCGTGCCAGAGGGCGTCGGCGACTGGTTCGAGCTTGCCGGCCTTCCAGCGCCGATCGGCGTAGTGGGCGGTCCGCGAGCCCAGGGCGCGCAGGCTCACGGCAAGGTCGTCCCCCAGCCGCACGGCCATGGTGGCGGCGGACGGCTCGTCGAGGCGGACATCGGCGGTGTCCCCACTCGCGATCGCGTCGAGGGTCGACTCCGCGATCCCGTTGTCGAGATCCCAGATGAGCGCGGGCCGCCGAAGCACGTGGTTCCACACGGGAGCCCGCGCCGAACGCCAGCGAACGGTGACCGGGGCGGTCTGCAGCTTCGCGGCGTTGGCCCAGTGCTGCGACCCGGAGGGCTCGGTGAGCCACGCGACGTCCTCGACCGGAAGGTCGACCACCAGCGCGATCGTCACGGCGTCGAGCTCATCGACCGGCTCCAGGATCTCACCGGCCGCCCATAACTCACGCACCCGGAGCGGGAAGATCGACTCCGGCCGGGTGGCTATGTCGGCGCACGTCTCGGCCACGGTCCTCAGATGGTGCAGGGCGCGGATCCGCTTCACTTGGCTCCCCTCGGAAAGTGCTGTGGGGAAGACGTTACGGGACGGCTTGGGGGCGGCACATCGGACTTCGGTCTGATGTGGACTAGGCCAATAGTCCTAGGACCTTCAAGTCCGAAGTGGACCCGTCTCCTGTAGTGACACATTCTCGGAACGCAATATCCGTTATTGACTATCAAGATATCCGGTAAGGTCAAGGCTTTGGAGTGGAGAGGATTGCGGGTGCGGAGCGGTGCTGGATTGTGGGAAAGGCCAGTTAGGTGGGCGATTGGAAGGACGCAAAGAGGTTGGGGCTGAGGGAAAGGTGCGCGGCTTGGCTGAGGGGGAGTGCGCGGCGGCTTGGGCCCAGGGAAGGGTGTGTGGCTTGGGTCGTGGACGTGCGATCCCGCTCGCCCTTGCGTCACAGCTCCTTGTGCGGCGGCCAAGGGGCCGCCGCACAGGCTGATCGCCCGCACTGGGGCGGGCAGGTGCAGGGGAAAGCGCGGGTGGGAAAGCGCCGCGAGGGCTGGGAAGAGCGCTAAAGGCGGAGGAATCGGCGTAGGTGTTCGTTGGTTATGGCTTCCCGCAACTCCGGTGAAGGGTTCGTGCGGTCGCCGAGCAGGGTGTGCAGGATCAGGGACGCCACCTCAGGCCCGTACCGCTCCCAGTCGAGAGTCAGGGTGACGTCGCCGAGTAGGTCGGTGATCAGGTCCTGGACCGAGCCGAGTCCCGCGGCCACCGGCGCCGCGGTTCGAGCGTCGAGCGACCTGCTGAGGAGGGCGTGGGCGTCGATGATGCCCGCCCCCATGTCGTTGGTGTTCCAGGCTTGTGGGCGGCGGGCGGTGTCCCGGATCAGCCGTTGGAACAGGCCTTGCACGGTCTCCCCGCGACCCCTCGCGGCCACTATCACCCGGTCCCGGCCGTGGTGGGCCAGCCACAGGGCCGCGACGGCCGCGGTAAGGGCCACGGCGAGGCTGGTTCCCTGTCCTTGCCCCGAATCCCCGTCGCCGGGGAATTGGGGGATTCGGGCGCGGTAGACGTTCTCCGCCGGGGCGGAGATGTCGACCGCCCTGCCCTTGCAGGTGCCGCGCCATGGTGTGTCGTCCGGGGTGGTGCCCGCGACCGCCACACAATTGTCGTAGCGGGCGGGCCAGACGACGGTGCCGACGCAGTTTCCGGCCGCCGCCATGACGATGACGTTGTTCGCCACCGCCCGGTTGATCGCCCGGTCGAGGGCGAACGACGGCAGACCGCCCAGGCTCATCGTGATCACGTGGGCCCCATGGTCCGTCGCCCACACGACAGCTTTCGCGACCGACACCTGTGACACCCGCACGACGCTCTCGATCGCCCGGATCGCCATGTGCCGCACCCTTGGCGCCGCCCCCGTGACCACATGGGTGTTCGGGGACACGATGACGCTGGCCGTGGCGGTGCCGTGACCCGGATTTCCGTCCCCCAGCGGGTCGGTGGGGTCGTTGTCGGTGTCGACGAAGTCGTAGCCCGGGACGGACAGGACGCCGTCCATCTCGCGGTGGCGGATCACGCCGGTGTCAGGTTGGCCGACGACGATTCCCTCGCCGCGCCCAGGCTTGCCCTGCTGTCGGGAGTACTCCCAGGCCTGCGGCACCCGGATCGTCCACAGCGCCCACTCCGGGGCCAGGCCGGGGTGCTCCGGGGACCAGCAGCCAGGCGGGAAGTCGACGCCGCGCACCGGGTCGTGTTCGGGAAACAGAGCTGTCGGCAGGTCCGGTTCGACCGCTGCGGCCCCGTAGTCGTCGGCCAAGGCGTAGGAGTCGCTGAAGGCGGCTGCGTCGGTGGGGAACGTGCGGTCGGGCAGGTCGATGATCAGGATGTCCGGGTCGTCCGCTGAGAGGGGGTGGACCTGGGCGCCGAGTTCGGCGACGAGCTGGGCCGTGATGGCGGCGGGGTCCTGGTCAGGTCGCAGCCGCATCGCGAAACGAGCCATGGTGCCTCCCGAGCTTCACCGAAGGCTCATCGTAGTGGATCAGTCACGCCAAGTGGCTGACGAGAAATGCCGTGGTGAAGCCGAAAGTCGCCACCACGCCGGTCGCGTTGCCCCCGTTCTCGAACGCCTCCGGCATCATCGTGTCGGCCAGCATGGTCAGGATGGCGCCCGCGGCGAACGCCTGGACGACCGCCACCGTCGCGGGGGATGCGGAGCCGAGGGTGGCGTAGCCGAGTCCGGCCGCCAGCGCGGACACGGCGGCCACGCTCGCCCACAAGCCGAGGATCCACCGCGTCGAGTGCCCCGCCTTGCGTAGCCCCGACGCGGCGGCCATCGACTCGGGGACATTGGACAGGAACACCGCGGCCACCACAGCGGCGCCGACCCCGCCCCCGCCGAGGAGCGACACGCCGATCGCGGCGGACTCGGGGATGCCGTCGAGCAGCGAGCCCAGCACGATCGCGAGGGCGGCACCGGAGCGCTGGCGGCCGTCCGACCGCTTGCGGTGTTCACCGCCGCGTCGGTCTATGACCAGGTCACCGACGTAGAACGCCGCCGAGCCCGCGGCCAGCCCCGCGCCGAGGGCGAGCGCGCCGCCGCCGCGGAACGCCGCCGCCGCCAGTTCGAAGGCGAGTGCGCTGATCAGCACGCCGGAGCCGAAGGCCATCACCAGTGCGATGACTTTCGGCCGGGGATTGGCGACCAGGCCGACGACCGCCCCGAGTACCAGCGCGAGGCCGCCGACCAGTCCCCACCACATGGCTTCCCACATGCGGCCAAGCCTGGCGGCAATCGACCTTGTTCGCACGCGCGGGGGATCGTCGGCGGGTACCCCTGACCGGTATTCTGACTCTTCACCAAGGACAAGCGGGGAGTGCACGTGGCCGTCGACAGCAGCAACCGCGAGGCCTATCTGAAGCGCCTGCGCCGGGTTGAGGGGCAGATCCGCGGCCTGCAGCGGATGGTCGAGGAAGACAAGTACTGCATCGACATCCTCACCCAGGTGTCCGCGGCGACCAAGGCATTACAGGCGTTCTCCCTCGAACTGCTCGACGAGCACCTCGCGACCTGCGTGGTGGCGGCCGCGGCCGCCGGTGGCGGCGAGGCCGCGGTGAAGGTCAAGGAGGCGTCCGACGCCATCGCCAGGCTGGTCCGATCCTAGGCGGGGTACCCCGGTAGGGTATAGTCGTCGGTGTCCACGAAGGAGACACCGATGCACGGCTACAGCGGCGACAAAGACGACTACCTGAAGCGACTGCGGCGGATCGAAGGGCAGATCCGCGGCCTGCAGCGGATGGTCGAGGAAGACAAATACTGCATCGACATCCTCACCCAGGTGTCGGCCGCCACGAAGGCGCTGCAAGCGGTCTCGCTCGGGCTGGTCGACCAGCATCTGCACCACTGCGTCGCCGAGGCGGTCGCCGAGGGCGGGGAGATCGCCGACGACAAGGTCCGCGAGGCCAGTGCCGCGATCGCCCGGCTCGTCCGGTCGTAGGGGCTCGTGTGAAGACCGCCCGCACGCTCACCGCCTTCGCCGCCGCGTTGGTCCTGGTCGGCGGCGCGGCTTACGCGCTGGGCGCCGCGGTCGGGCCGGTGGACGTGCCGCGGCAAGAGCAGCATGGCGACTCGGACGGCCACGCCGCCGGTGAACCCGCTGTCGCGTCGGCGCCGGTCGGCTTGTCCGCCTGGAGCGGCGGCTACGCCCTGGTCCCCACGACGACAACGCTTGCCGCGGGCCCCGCGCAGCTGTTCTCCTTCCGCATCACCGCGCTCGGCGGCAAGCCGGTCACCGACTTCGAGGTCGCGCACGAGAAGGAACTCCACCTCATCGTCGTGCGCCGCGACACCGCCGGCTACCAGCACGTCCACCCCGAACGCGCCGCCGACGGCACCTGGTCGGTCCCGCTCGCGTTGACCCAGGCCGGCAGCTACCGCGTCTTCGCCGACTTCGCCCCGCGCGGCGGACCCCCGCTGACCCTGGGCGTCGACATGATGGTGCCCGGTGAGTTCCAGCCGGTCGCGCCCGCGGAGTCCTGGCCGGCCAGGGTTGACGGCTACGAGGTGCGCGTCCAAGGCGACCTGATCGCCGGGCACGCCTCGAACCTGACCGCCACCGTCACCAAAGACGGCAAGCCCGTCTCCGACCTGCAGCGCTACCTCGGGGCCTACGGGCACCTGGTGGCGCTGCGCGGCGGCGACCTCGCCTACCTGCACGTGCACGCCGAAGCGGGCGCACCCGGCCCCGAAGTGCCGTTCGTCGCGGAAGTCCCGTCCGATGGCACCTACCGGGTGTTCTTGGACTTCAAGCACGGTGATGTCGTGCGCACCGCCGAGTTCACGCTGACCACGTCGCCGGAGCACGGCGCTGACGGTCACACGCACGGCTGAGAGGCTTGACGTGACCACGAACCTGACCCGGACCGCCGAGATCGAACTCTCGATCGGCGGCATGACCTGCGCGTCGTGCGCGAATCGGATCGAGCGCAAGCTCAACAAGCTTGACGGTGTGACCGCCACGGTCAACTACGCGACCGAGAAGGCGAACGTCACCTACGCCGAGGGGATCGACCCCAGCACGCTCGTCGCCCAGGTCGAGGCCGCCGGGTACACCGCGACGCTGCCCACCAAGGAGGCGCCCGAGGTCGAGGAGCGCGACACCCTGCGGGACCGGCTGCTCGGCTCGGCCGTGCTCTCGGTCCCGGTGGTCGCGATGGCCATGGCGCCCGCCCTGCAGTTCACCTACTGGCAGTGGGTGTCGCTGGCGCTCGCCTCCCCGGTGGTCGTGTGGGGCGCGTGGCCGTTCCACCGCGCCGCATGGATGAACCTGCGCCACGGTGCCGCGACCATGGACACGCTCGTGTCGATCGGCACGCTGGCCGCCTACCTGTGGTCGCTCTACGCACTGCTGTTCGGCTCGGCAGGCGTGCCCGGAATGACGCACCCGTTCGAGCTGACCATCGCCCGCGGCGCGGGTGAGGCGATCTACCTGGAGGTCGCGGCAGGCGTCACGACGTTCATCCTGGCGGGTCGATACTTCGAGTCCCGCGCCAAGCGGCGGGCCGGTGCCGCGCTGCGGGCGCTGCTCGACCTGGGGGCCAAGGACGTCGCCGTGCTGCGCGATGGCGTCGAGACGCGGGTGCCGGTCGGCAGGCTCGCCGTCGGCGACCGGTTCGTCGTGCGGCCGGGGGAGAAGGTCGCGACCGACGGCGTGGTCGCTGAAGGCACGTCGGCGATCGACGCGAGCATGATGACCGGCGAGTCCGTGCCCGTGGAGGTCGGTTCGGGCGTCGAGGTAGTCGGCGGCACGGTCAACGTCGGCGGCAGGCTGGTCGTCGTGGCCAAGAACGTCGGTGAGCAGACGCAACTGGCCCGGATGGCGCGGATGGTGGAGCAGGCGCAGACCGGCAAGGCCGAAGTGCAGCGGCTGGCCGACCGGGTCTCCGCGGTGTTCGTGCCGGTCGTGATCGCGCTGGCAGTGGGGACGCTGATGTTCTGGCTCGGAGCCGGAGCGTCCACGTCCGCGGCCTTCACCGCGGCGGTCGCCGTCCTCATCATCGCCTGCCCGTGCGCCCTGGGACTCGCCACGCCGACGGCGCTGCTCGTCGGCACCGGCCGCGGCGCGCAACTGGGCATCCTGATCAAGGGGCCGGAAGTCCTGGAGTCGACCCGGCGGGTGGACACCGTGGTGCTCGACAAGACCGGCACGGTGACGACCGGGCACATGTCCCTTGTGGACGTTCAGCTCGCCGACGGCGAGGACGTCGAAACGTCGCTGCGGTACGCGGGGGCGGTGGAGGACGGATCGGAGCACCCGATCGCGCGGGCGATCGTGAAGGCCGCGCGGGACAAGGTCGGTCCGCTGCCGCCGGTCGCGGACTTCACCGCCATCGAGGGCCGGGGCGTGCGCGGCACGGTGTCGGGTCAGGTGGTGACCGTCGGCCGGACCATGCTGGTCGACCGTCTGCCCGCCGAGTTGGTGACCGCGAAGGCTGAGGCTGAGGAACGCGGGCAGACGGCCGTCGTTGTGGCCTGGGAAGGCCGGGCGCGGGCGGTGCTGGTCGTCGCCGACACGGTGAAGCCGATGTCCGCCGAAGCGGTGAAGTTGTTGCGCGCGTTGGGGTTGTCGCCGGTGCTGCTGACTGGGGACAACGAGGCCGTCGCGCGGTCGGTGGCCGCGGAGGTGGGGATCACCGAGGTGATCGCCGAGGTGTTGCCGGAGCAGAAGGTCGAGGTCATCGCCCGGCTGCAGCGCTCCGGCAAGGTCGTGGCGATGGTGGGGGATGGGGTCAATGACGCGGCTGCGTTGGCGACCGCGGACCTTGGACTCGCGATGGGGACTGGGACGGATGTCGCGATCGAGGCTGGGGATCTGACGCTGGTGCGGGGGGATCTGCGGGCGGCCGCGGACGCGATTCGGTTGTCTCGGCGAACCTTGCGGACGATCAAGGGGAATCTGTTTTGGGCGTTCGCTTATAACGTTGCGGCGTTGCCGTTGGCGGCGGCTGGGTTGTTGAATCCGATGTTGGCTGGGGCCGCGATGGCTGCCAGTTCTGTGTTCGTGGTGACGAACAGCTTGCGGTTGCGTGGTTTCCGCTAGCTAAATGGGCTCGGGGACGATCAGGATTGGGCGGTGGGCGGTGCGGCTTAGGCCTGCGCCCACCGAACCACGGGTGACTCTGACCGGAGTCCAGTGCTTGTGGTGTCCTACCACGATCATCATTGCGTCGTGTTCGTCCGCCGCCAGTTTGAGCATGGGGACTGGTTCGCCGACCTGGACCGTGTAGGTCCACTGTCCGCCGTGGCCTGCGAGGGCTGCCTCCACAGCGGAACGCAATTCGCTCAGTGCGGCTTCGGCGTGTTGTTCCCAGTCCGCCGAGTCCGGGTCCACCGGGTAGTCGCGCAGGTCGATCGCGTGGACGACGTGGAGGTCGGCGCCCAGTGTGGTGGCGAGGTCGGCGGCGACCGCCAGGACCGTGAAGCTCAGGTCCCGGTGGTCGACGCCGACCACGAGGGCGGTCATGGTTTCCGGGCGATGACGATGTCGCGGACGATTGCCTGGTCGACTCGGTGTTCGAACGAGCGGTACGGGCCGTCGTCGACGGGGTCGAGGCCGGCGTGGGCGAGGATGTCCAGCGTGTCGGCCCTGGGTGCGACATTGGTGTTCACGGCGATCCCGATCGTCCCGCCTGGCCGAAGGACCTTGGCCCAGGCGGGGGTGGCCTCGCGGAGCAGTTCCAGTGGGGTTCGCTGCAAGGTCTGGCCCGCGCGGCTGCCGTGTTGGACGCCGTAAGGGGCGTCGGTGACGATCAGGTCGACGCTCTCGGGGCGGTGGAACTCGCGGACCTTCGTGGTGTCGGCGTTGACAAAGGTCAGCGACAGCGCGTCGCCCGCCTTGTAGCTTTCCCTGCTCAGGCCGATGGACGCCTGCAGCTTGCGGCCGAGGTGCTGCTTGTCCCGGCGGACCTTGACGACTTCGGCGTGGTGCTTGATCCGCTTGCGCTTGAGCCAGGTCTGCAGGAACGCCGCGTAGGCCTCGAAGTCCTTCTGGTCGAGGTCGATCCCCGCCGCGTCGTAGCCGTACATGATCGCCTGGTTGAGCGTGGTGCCGCGCCCGCACATGGGGTCGAGCACGGTCAGCCGGTGGTCGAGCATGTCGCGGGCCCGCGCCGACGCCATGAGCGTGACGTTGAGCAGCAGCTTGGTGAACAGCTCGTTCGTCTTGCCCTGGTACTTCAAGATGGTGATCAGGTCGCTGTCGAACGCGTCGAGGCGGTGGAGGTGGACCGGTTCGAGCAGCTTGCCGTCGAGCCGGAACAGCGCGTACATCGACGACAGGTTCGCCAGGTAGGCGATGTCCGACTCGTCGAGGGTGTCGGCGCTGAAGGTGACGTAGGGGACGCCGGCGAGTTCGGTGCGGGCGATGTCGCCGATGCGACCGTCCACGACGGACTGGTTGAACACCTCGAGTTCGGCCACGGTGAGCGCGACCGACGAATCCGCGTACACACGGTTCGTCGAGGGCAGGATGAGGAGTGCGTAGTCGGCCATGTCTCCCGCACGGTCATTGGGGCTGTGAACCCACTGATCCTAAAGCTTCGCGGCTAGGTCAGCCGACCGATGTCTCGTGATCATGGCCGGGAGACCGTTGAGGGGCAGTCGTTCCTTCGACGTTGGAGCCCGCCATGACCCTGCACCCGCTGCCCACCCCGCCGGACACCGCCGACACCCACGACGAGTGGAACCTGCGGGCGCGGGGCGAGACGCCGACGCAGCGGCTGGACCGCAACTACGGTGAGCTGCTCCAGGAGGTCCGGGTCGCGCAGACCGGTGTGCAGTTCCTGCTGGCGTTCCTGCTCGCACTGGCGTTCACGCCGCGGTTCGCCGACATCACCGAGTTCCAGCGTGGGACCTATGTGGCCAGTCTGATCATGGGGGCGGCGGCGACCGCACTGCTGATCGCACCCGCCCCGTTTCACCGGCTGGTCTTCCAGCGCAGGCTCAAGCGCAAGCTGGTCCGGGCCACGGGCTGGTTCACCCTGGCCGGCCTGGGGTTCCTGATGCTGGCGCTCGGCTCGTCGATGCTGCTGATCCTCGACGTGGTGCTCGGCACCCGCTCGGCGGTGTGGATCTCCGGTGGCATCCTGGCCTGGTTCTTGACCTGGTGGTTCGCGGTTCCCCTGTGGAACCGGCACCGCTTCGGGCACCGGCCGAGCCTTCCCGCTCAGCCGGACTCGCGGTAGCGGCCCGCGGCCTCGCGGGCGATGTCGATCCGCGAGGCCACGCCCAGCTTGGCGAGGATGTGGGACACGTGGGTGCCGACCGTCCGCTTCGAGAGCACGAGGCGGGCGGCGATGCTCGGGTTGCTGAGTCCTTCGGCGACCAACGCGGCGATGCGCGACTCGGTGGGGGTGAGGCTCTCCCAGCCGGTCGTGGCCTGGCGGTGCTTGACCCGCGGACCCCGGCGGATGCCGTGGGCGTGCAGCTCGGAGCGCAGCCGCCCGGCGTCCCAGCGCGCGCCGAGGGTCTCGTAGAGGTCATCCGCGCGGGTGAAGGCCGCTCGCGCGGAGCCGACATCGCCGCGTTCGGCGAACTCGACCGCGGCGGCGTGCATCGCGTGCGCGCGCGGAAGCGGCCGCCCTGCTTCCGCGAAGTGTTCGGCGGCGAGCAGCAGGGTGGCCGGGTCGTGGGCGAGCAGGCCACGGCAGAGCAGGGCGCCGCCCACCCGGTGCGGGATGTCGCTGTGCTCGGCGAGCTTCTCCGCGAGACCGGTGACGTAGCCCGCGGCGCCGAGATCGCCCGCCCGCACGGCGAGATGGACGGCTTCAGGAAGCAGTTCCTCCATCTCCTCGAGCTCTTCGGCGCCCTCGCCCAGGCAGGCGAGGAGCCCTGCGAGCGCTTCCTCCGGGGCGCCGCGGTGTTGGGCGTCCAGCGCGCGGGCCAGCGCGAGTGAGCCGACGACCCGGTTGCCGATGCGCGCGGCGTTGGGTTCCGCGGCGCGGAGGTGGTCGCGGGCGGCGTCCGGGTCGCCCCGGTGCAGGGCGATGACGGCGGCGATGCCGTGGTCGCAGCAGGCGACACCCGGATCCTTGACCTCCTCGGCGACGGCGTCGACCTCGGCGAGCGCGTCGCCCCAGCGGCCGACGTCGAAGAGCAGCTCGCTGAGCGCGCTCTGCGCCTGGGCGAGCCGCACCAGGCTGCCGGTGTCGTCGGCGAGGCGGCGGACCTGGTCGGCGGCGGCGAGGGCCTCGTCGTAGCGGTCCAGGTCGCCGAGGGCGACGACACGGTTGATCTGCAGCAGCAGCCGCAGGTCGGTCAGCGCGGGATCGGCGCCGGTCACGGCCAGCGCGCGGTCGAACAGCGGCAGGGCCGCGGTGACGTCGCCGCGCATCATCGTCACGATGATCAGCACGTGCAGCGCCCAGCCGGTCGACCAGCGGTCGTCGGCCTCCTCGGCCGCGGCC
>NZ_JBOHGC010000427.1:0-5482 GCF_050699995.1 Actinokineospora sp.
AACCCATTGGGTGAACTGGCGACGCCGACACCAAGCACGCTCACGCTGGTTCCACAAACGCACCAGACTCGCCCGCAACATCGAGAACACCCAGGTCAGCTAGCGAATGGCTGCTGCCGTACTAGGGCACCGGCCACGGTCGCGCCTTATCACGTCGAATCGGCCCGGGCAAGAGCCAACCTGTCGCGAACGACCGGGAATTGGTTCTCCGATAGCGCCGAAACAACGCCGTTAGGGTATTCAGAGTAACCATCGGCAAATGCCGCCGATTCGCCCCCACAGGGTTCGCTCCCACATCTTGAGAGATGTGTTTGACCGTGCCGATTGGACGTTCCTATGCTGGATCGCAAGGGGGCTGGGGAATGACGCGGGTGGCTGAGCACTGTGGGGCGCCCTCGCGTCGCGGCACCCTGTGCCGATAAATGTGGATCAGCGGCCGACCGGGCCGCTCGACAGCGGGGACAATCAATGATCACTGTTGACGATCGCGGAACAGAGCGTCTGACGCAGATTCTGGAACGACTGGGCACGATGTCCGTCGAGGATTACTACAATCCCTATCGGATGTTCGACTGGCCGGAATCCCTGCCCGAGGACGAACTATGGATGAGCCGGGACCTGCTCACCGTGCACGGCACGGCGCAGGGCGAGGAGCTCACCGAAGAGCAGCTCATCACGCTGTCCAGGTGGGAGAGCGTGAACTTCTACAGCCTCAACGTCCACGGCATCCGCGAACTGCTGATGGAGGTCGTCAATCGGGTCCACATGCCCGGCTTCGAGATTCCATCGGAATTCTTCCACCATTTCATCGGTGAGGAGAACGAGCACATGTGGTTCTTCGCGGAATTCTGCAAGCGCTATGGGCGGAAGATCTACCCGTTTCCGCGGTTGAAGACCAAAGTGGTCGCCGACGCGGATCTGGAGAACTTCCTCGTGTTCTCCCGGATTCTCATGTTCGAAGAGATCGTCGATTACTACAACATGCGGATGGCGGCCGACGAGACGCTGCACGAGACCATCCGTCAGGTGAACCGTATTCATCACCAGGATGAATCCCGGCACATCGCGTTCGGCCGCGAGCTGGTGACCCTGCTGTTCAACCGCGTGCGCGACCGACTCGACGCCGGGGAAATCGCCCAGCTCAGCGGATATCTACGCGAGTACCGCGATTTCTGCGTGCACTCGATGTACAGCCTGCAGGCCTATGAGGACGCGGGCATCGCCGACCCGGTCGCGTTCCGCTCCGCGCTGATCACCAGCCCCGAGCGCCGCAAGCTCGACGACCGGGCGTGCCGCAAGCCCGTCGCGTTCTTCACCAAGCTCGGGGTCTTCGCCGCGGTCGGGGACGCCGCGTGAGCGCGGCATCGCCCGCCGGTGTCGTGCCCGCGCTGACCGACCGCGGCCTGGCGTGGCTGAGCCACCACCAGGTCGAGATCCTGACCCAGCTCGACGAGATGGTGCTGGACTGGGCGGTGGCCGCGGGCGCGCGAAAAGCGATGCTCCCCGCGCTGCTGCCGGTCGCCGACCTGGCTGCCCTCGACGTCTACCGCAACTTCCCCCACCTGGCGATGGTGGCGACGACGTTGCGCGTGCACGGCGAACCCGGCGAGCCCGGAGAGACGACAGTGCGCGACACCGCGGACTCCGTGCCCGCCGAAGCGTTGGGGGACGCGGAGCTCGCGCTGCCGTCGACGGTCTGTTACGGGGTGTACGTCGGGCACAAGAACACCCGGCTCGACGGCGACAAGCTGGTGACGGCGCTGGGCACCTGCTTCCGAAACGAGACCCGGTACGAGGGGCTCCGCAGGCTCGCGGCGTTCCGCATGCGGGAGGTTGTCGCACTGGGGACGCCCGAGCACGTCCGGGCGCACCTGCTGCGGTTCAGCGACCTCACCCTGGCCTTCGCGAAGGAGGCCGGGCTGTCCGTGGAGCGCAAGGCGGCATCGGACCCGTTCTTCGACAGCTTCGCCGAGGTGTTCGACCCGCAGCCCTTCCACCTCGACGACACCCTCGCGCGTGGGCACCTGTTCGACGGGCTCGCCGCGAGCGGCTGGCACACCGCGGCCCTGTTCCAGCGGATGTTCGTCGACCACCTGGTCAGCGACGCGGCGATCGAGGGCTCCCCCGGTGTGGACAAGCTGCGCTGGATCCGCCCGGTGCGCCCTGGCGACGTGCTCAGCGCCCGGGTCACGGTCAAGGACGTCGGCCCGTCGCTGAGCGGTCCCCGCTACGGCACGCTGCGCATGCTGTGCGAGGTTCTCGACGCCGACGCCAAAGCCGTGCTGACGATGACGCTGCACGTGATCGTCCGCGCAGGCGAACCGGCCATGGCGGACGGAGGCCCGCTGTGACCGCGTCGGACTCGATCGACCTCGACCTCTCGCTGGGCGACGGCCCACCGCCGCCGCTGGACGAAAGCGTTGCCCTGACCCGATATCCGGTGCTGCGCGAGTTCCGCGCGCGGCTCGGCGGCACCCCGCTGATCGAGGTCCCAGGCCCCGCCAGCGGCGCGCGGGTGCTGGCGAAGTACGAGATGGCCAATCCGCTCGGCTCGGTCAAGGACCGCGTCGCCTTCGCCCTGCTGTGCCAAGCGGTGGCCGACCACGACGAGAGCACGGGGCCACTGCGGCTGGTCGACTTCTCCGGCGGCAACATGGCCCGGGCCCTGGGCAGGCTCGGGAAGCTGACCGGGATCCCGATCCGGTTCGCCGTCCCCAGCACCATTCCGGACAGCTGGCGCGCGGCGCTGCTGGCCGACGGCGTCCGGCTGGACCTGGTCGACGCCGAGCTGTTCATCCTCGGGATCATCCAGCGGGCCACGGAAATCGGCGCGCTCGAGCCGGAGTGGACAGTCCTCGGGCAGCACCGCAACCTGGTGAACCTGGGCGTCCACGAGCACATGACGGGCGCCGAGATCGTCGAGCAGCTCGGCACCACGACGCCCAGCTGCTGGGTCGCGGCGGTAGGCACGGGCGGGACTCTCGCCGGGGTGGCGCGCGCGCTGCGTCTGCGCGTGCCCAACCTGAGGATCGTGGGCGTCACCCCCGCCGAGATGCCATACGGCACATCGGCGGCCCCCAACGGCGAACGCAAGATCGCCGGGTCCGGCGGACTCGGATATGGCCTGCGCCAACCGTTTGTGCGGACGCACGTGCCCGGCGCGGAACACCGCGGCGTGCGGCTTGGGGACGCGCTCGCCGCCATGGCCGAGTTCCGGGAGCTGACCGGGACCCGGATCGGCACCTCGGCGGCCGCGAACTGGATCGTCGCGCGGCAGATCGCGGCGAACCTGTCGCCCGCCGAGACCGTGGTGACGCTGTTCCCGGACGCGGGCACGGCGGAGGACTGGGCTCGCGTCGACAGCGTGGACGCGGACTGAGATGGCGATCCCGATCGGCGTCCGGACCGGCGTGCTCGGCGGGGTGGCGGCCCGCGTCGCCGAGGACGTGCGCACCGTGCTTGCCAAGGATCCCGCCGCGCGGTCGTTCCTGGAGGCGTTGCTGCACCCGACTTTGCCCGCGCTCTGGGCACACCGCTGCGCGCACGCGCTCTACCTTCGGGACTGGCGAATCGGGGCGCGGCTGGTCGCCAACCTGGGTCGGCTCCTGACCGGGGTGGAGATCCATCCCGGCGCGCGGATCGGCAGGCGGATTTTCATCGATCACGGCAACGGCGTCGTCATCGGCGAGACCGCGGTGATCGGCGACGACGTGATGCTCTACCACCAGGTCACTCTCGGCGCGGTCGGCTGGTGGCGGGACAACCAGCGCCCCACGGGCGAGCGCAGGCACCCCCTGGTGGGCAACGGCGTGGTCCTCGGCGCGGGCGCCATGGTGCTGGGCCTGGTCGACATCGGGCCCGGCGCGGTCATCGGCGCGCAGTCGCTCGTGCTCGGCGACGTCGCCCCCGGCCAGCGGATCAGCTCGGCGCACCGGCACAAGGACGTGCGGGAAGCGATGTGACGGTCCCCCGTCACCTGAGGTCAGGAGAGAAGCGTGCGTGATCCGTCGCGGTCGTTCGGCCCGTACACGTTGTTGACGATCACGATGGTGTTCTGGGGCAGCGCGTTCGCCACCTCCCAGATCGCCGTCGGCGAGGTCCCGCACAGCGTCGCGGCGCTGGGCCGCTTCGGGATCGGCGCGGTCTTCCTGGTCGCGGTGATGCTCCTGCGGCGCGGCCCGCGCAAGCGGCTGCCCCGGCGCGCGCAGCTCCGGGCGGCGTTCGCGGGCGCCATCGGCGTGTTCGCGTACAACGCGCTTTTCTTCTGGGGACTCACTTTCGCCCCCTCAGTGGACGGCGCGCTGATCGTGCCGGTGCTCAGCCCGATCCTGACCACCCTGTTCCTGGTGGTGACCCGGCAGGAGACCGCGTCGAAGGCGCGGCTGGCCGGGTTCGGGCTCGCCGCGGTGGGCGCGGCCTTGTTCCTCGTCGCGGTGTCGTCGGAGACGCCCGCCGGATCGCTGCGGCTCGTCGGTGACGGGATCTTCCTGCTGGGCGCGGCGACCTGGGCGACCTACACGCTGGTCAGCAAGAAGGTGATCGCCGGCATCGAGCCGCTGGCGGCGACCACGTACGGGACCGTCGCGGGCAGCCTCCTGCTGGGCGCGATGGCGATCCCGTCCTTCGGCGAGGTGCGGTGGGACGAGCTGTCGAACGGGTTCTGGATCAACATGGCCTACCTCGGCATCCTGCCCACCGCCGTCGCGTATCTGTACTACTACCGCGGTGTAAGGGACGTAGGGCCCGCCAGCGCCGCCACGATGATGTTCCTGGTCCCCGTGTTCGGCTCGCTGTGCGCCTTCATCCTGCTCGACCAGCGGATCACCGCGATCCAGGCGGTCGGCGGCGCGCTCATGCTCCTCGGCGCGCTGCTCGCGGTGACGAACGGCCGCATCGCCCTGGGCAGGACGGCCACGACGCCCGGGCGGGCGGGCCGATGACCGACGACAAGTACGAACGCGGCCTGGCCAAGCTCGCGGAGATCGGGTCGGCGGGCGGCGACCAGCACTTGGCCGACCTGAACCGGATCGCGCCCGATCTGCGTCGGCTCGCGGTCGAGTTCGTCTTCGGCGACCTGTACTCGCGCGACGACCTCACCTTGCGGCAGCGGCAGCTGGTGGTCATCGGCGCGCTGGTGGCGATCGGCGACACCGGCCCGCAACTGGCCGCGCACGTCAACATCGCGCTCAACGCGGGACTCACCGAGCAGGAGATCGCGGGCGCGGTGCTGCAAGTGGCGCCGTACGCGGGGTTTCCGCGGGTGATCAACGCGATGGGCGTCGTCGCGACGACCTTCGACGACCGGGTCTCGTGACCGAGCTCCCCGCGCTCTTGCCGCGGGGTCCGCACGACTGGAGGGGAGGTGATCGCGATGACCGTCGAGCGCATCCGGGAGGAGGGCCTCGTCAAGGAATGGCACGGCAACCAGATCTGAGCCGTGTCTGAGCTTTGGCGATGAGCCGAGTCGACGGCGGTGGGGCCC
>NZ_JBOHGC010000428.1:0-14936 GCF_050699995.1 Actinokineospora sp.
TCGACGCGCTGCTCGAAGCCGTGTGGCAGGCAGGCGCCACCGACCTCCTGCTCACCGCCGGCATGGCACCCCAGCTGCGCATCCAGGGCGCGTTGCACGCTCTGCCCAACGAGCCCGTGCTCACCGCCACCGATACCGACGCCCTACTCGAGGAACTGCTCAGCCCCGAACAGATCGCGCACTGGGCGCAGAACCACGAATACGACTTCTCCTTCTCCTGGCGCGACGACGCCCGGGTCCGCGGCAACGCGTTCACCCAGCGTGGGGACACCGCGGTCGCGCTGCGCATGATTCCCCGCGTCATCCCCTCCATGGACCAGCTCGGCCTCCCCCCGGTGCTCGGCCACTTCGCCCGCCAGCACCAAGGGCTCGTCCTCATCACCGGCCCGACCGGGTCCGGCAAGTCGACCACGCTCGCCTCGGTGATCGACCGGATCAACACCGAGCGGGCCTGTCACATCATCACCATCGAGGACCCGATCGAGTACGTCCACGAGCACAAGCGATCCGCGGTCAACCAGCGCGAGGTGGGCAGCGACACCGCGTCGTTCTCCCACGCCCTGCGCAGCGCGCTGCGCGAGGACCCCGATGTGCTGCTGGTCGGCGAGATGCGCGACCTGGAGTCGATCCGGTTCGCGCTGACCATCGCCGAGACCGGCCACCTCGTCTTCGCCACGCTGCACACCAACGACACCGCGCAGTCGCTGGCCCGCATGATCGACGTCTTCCCGGCCGAACAGCAGTCGCAGGTGCGGGTGCAGCTCGCCGCCGCGCTCACCGGGATCGTCTACCAGCGGCTGATCCCGGCCACCGGCGGCGGCATGGTCGCCGCGTTCGAGGTGCTCGTCGCGAACTCCGCGATCCGCAACCTCGTCAAGGAGGGCAAGACCAACCAGCTCCGCAACTCGCTGATCACCGGCCGCAACGAGGGCATGGTCACCTTCGAGCAGTCGCTGTCGGATCTCGTGCAGGCAGGCCGAATCAGCTACGAGGACGCCGCCGCCCGCAGCCTCTACCCCAAGGACATCGAAGCCCGACCCCGAATCCGCGCTGGAGTGGCGTCATGAGACTGGGCAAGCGCACCGACACCCCCGGCCAGGCGCCCGTGGACCCGCCGAACACGGGCAGCCTCGCCGACGCCGCCGCCGAGAACGCCCGAGCGCGGCAGTCGCGGCCGCTGCAGCCGGTGGACCTGCGTTCGGTCACCCCCGAGCCCGTCGCGACCGCCCTCATCAAGGAAGCAACCGCGCGCGAGTTGCTCGCGGTGCAACTGAAAACCGGCAACGGGGTGGCCTTCGCGGTCGCCGACCCGTCCGACGCGGTCCTCAAAGGACTGCGCGAGGCCGCCGGGATGCCGTTCACCGTGCGGGTCGCCGACCCGGCGGACATCCTGCGCGTCATCGGCGCGACCTACCGGGCACTGACCGGGATCGACTCGCGGGTCAAGGACTTCGAGGCACGCGACGTGCTGCGCAAGACCGCGGCCCGCACCGTCGCCGCGGTCTCGGCCAACGACGACGCCCCGGTCGTGCAGGTCGTGCAGCTGATCATCACCCAGGCCTTGCGCGACCGGGCATCCGACGTGCACGTCGAGCCGCAGCCGGAGCGGATCAGGGTCCGCTACCGGATCGACGGCGCCCTGCACGACGTGCTCGACCTGCCCGCGTCGATGGGCCCGGCGATCGTGAGCCGGATCAAGATCATCGGCGGGATGAACATCGTCGAGCGGCGCCGCCCGCAGGACGGCCAGATCAGCATGGATGTCGAAGGCCGCGCCGTCGACATCCGCGTGTCGACCACCGCCGTCGTCGGCGGCGAGAAGGTCGTGCTGCGACTGCTGGACAAGAGCCGCCCGCTCTTTCGCCTGGAGCAGCTCGGCATGCCCGCCGAGATGGCCAAGCGCTATGCGGCGCTGCTGCGCTCCCCCTACGGCATGGTCATCTGCGCGGGCCCGACCGGCAGCGGCAAGACCACCACGCTCTACGGGTCGCTCGGCGAGATCAACAGCCCCGACCGCAACATCATGACCATCGAGGACCCGGTCGAGTACACCTTCCCGTCGATCAACCAGATCCAGATCAACGAGCAAGCGGGCATCACCTTCGCCGGCGGCCTCAAGTCGATCCTGCGGCAGGACCCGGACATCATCCTCGTCGGCGAGGTCCGTGACGTGGAGACCGCGCGCATCGCCGTGCAGTCCGCGCTCACCGGCCACTTCGTGCTGTCCTCCTTGCACGCCACGGACGCCGCCGCGACGCTGCACCGCCTGCTGGACATGGGGATCGAGAACTTCCTCATCGCGTCCTCGGTCACCGCCGTGCTTTCCCAGCGCCTGGTGCGCCGGGTCTGCACGTACTGCACCGAGTACTACCGACCGTCCAATGAGGAGCTGGCGTTCCTCGACGCGGTCGGCGGCGCACCGCCCAAGGGCGGGTTCGTCCGCGGCGCCGGATGCAACTTCTGCGCCAACACCGGGTACCTGGAGCGCATCGGCGTCTACGAGATGATGCCGATCAGCGAACCGATCCGGGACCTGATCCTCACCCGCGCCTCGCACGAGGAGTTCCGCAAGCAGGCGCGGTACGAGGGCATGCGCACCCTGTCCGAGGCGGCGGTGCACCTGGTCGAGTCCGGCGTGACCACCCTCGCCGAGGTCCTGCGTTCCGTTTACGTGATCGGGAGCTGAGATGGCCAAGTTCGCCTATATCGCAACGCGTCCTGACGGGAGCCCGATCAGCGGAACGCACAAAGCGGACAGCCGTGAAGCCGCCGAACTCGCGTTGTACGAGCTGGAACTGCGCGACATCCAGGTCACCGAGAAGACGGGCGTGCTCAAGAAGGAGCTGACCGCGCCGCGCGTCAAGCGCGAAGAGGTCATGCACCTGTCGCGGCAGCTCGGCGCGTTCATCAAGGCGGGCCTGCCCCTGATCGACGCGGTGCGCACCCTCGGCGAGGAAGCCGACAACTCCTCCGTGCGCAAGATGATGCGCGAGGTCGAGGACGGGCTGCGCCGCGGCGAGAAGCTCTCCGACTGCTTCGACCGGCACCCCAAGATCTTCCCCGAGTTCTACCGCGGCATCCTGCGCTCGGCGGAGCTCAGCGGCAAGCTCGACAGCGTCCTCGACCGGCTGGCCAAGTACCTCGAACGCGACCTCGAAGCCAAGCGCAAGATCAAGTCCGCGCTCATCTACCCCGCGATGATCGCGGGCATGTCGTTGGTCACCGTCATCGTGCTCGCCAGCTTCGTGCTCCCCCGGTTCAAGGTGTTCTTCGACAGCCTCGACGCCGAACTCCCCCTGCCGACCCGGATGCTGCTGGCCGTCACGGACTTCCTCACCGAGTGGTGGTGGGCCTTGGGCACCGGGACCGCTGTCCTCGCGCTAGGTCTCTTCGCGGCGGTCCGCACGACCAAAGGCCGCTACGCGCGCGACAAGTTCTTCTTGTCGCTGCCCGTCGTCGGCTCCACCATCCAGTACGCCCTCGTCGAGCGGTTCAGCCGCATCCTGTCCTCCATGGTCAGCGCGGGCGTCTCGCTGCCGGAGGCGCTGCGGGTGGCCACCGAGTCGTTGCGCAACCTGGTCTTCATCCACGCTCTCTCCCGGGTCGGCGAAGCCGTCCTCGAAGGCGAGGGCCTGGCCAAGCCCATCTCCGCGATCGGGCTGTTCCCGACCACCGCGGGCCAGATGATCCGGGTCGGTGAGGAGACCGGCACCCTCGACACCCAGCTCGAGGTCACCGCCCAGTACTACGAGGGCGAGCTGGACTACAAGCTCAAGAAGCTCACCGCCCTGTTCGAGCCCGCCGTCATCGTGGTGATGGGCCTGGTCGTCGGCTTCGTCGCGGTGGCACTGGTCTCGGCGATGTACGGCATCTTCAACCAGGTGTCCTGATGCGCGCCGACGACCGGGGCGAGACCCTGCTCGAACTGCTGATCGCCGTGGTGATCCTCGGCATCGGCGCGGTCGCGATCGGCGCGGGCCTGACCACCAGCGTCCTCGCCTCCGACGTGCACCGCAAGCAGTCCACCGCGGGCACGATGGTGCGCGACTTCGGCGAGGCCATCCGCACCAGCGTCGCGAACGGCGGCTACGTCGCCTGCGCGGCCCCCGGCGCTTACGCGAGCCCGGCCGGATTCGCCGTCCCCACCGGGTACACCTCGGCGGTCACCGCGACGAAGTACTGGGATGGCACGGCCTGGCAGGCCTCCTGCGGCACCGACACCGGACTGCAGCAGCTCACCCTGCAGGTCGCGGGCAACGACGGCCGGGCCACCGAACGCACCATCATCGTGATCCGCAAGCCGTGCGGGCTCGGGGAGCCAATATGCACGTGACTCGCCGCGGCCGTGACGATGCCGGCTTCACCCTGGTCGAACTGCTGATGGCGATCGTGATCCTCGGCGTGATCAGCGCGCCACTGGCCGGGCTCATCATCGCTGGGCTGCGCCAGTCCGCGAGCGCGTCGGCGCGGCTGCAGCTGTCCCACGACTCGCAGATCAGCGCCACCTATTTCGGCCAGGACGTGTCCACCGTCGGCATCCGCGACTACGCGGCCGCCCACGGTCTGACCGGGGTCGCGTTCAAACCCTCGATCCAACTCGACGCGGCGTTCGACGCGGGCGGGCACGTGTGCGGCACCGCCGCCACCCCCACCGCCAAGATCCGCCTGCTGTCGGAGAACTGGGACAACTCGGGCGCCACTCCCGCGTCGAACGTGGATGTTGTGGGCTACTACCTGGTGCCCGTGGGCGCGGTCAGTGAGCTGCACCGGATCAAGTGCGCCGGAGGCTCGACCGCCGACATCGTCGTCGCCCACTACGTCGACCCGGCGACCTTCACGATCGACTGTGGCGGGGCGTGCGACACGGCGGCGGTGCCGCAGCGGGTGACGCTGAGGTTCACCGTCACGACGCCGAACGCGGACCCCTATGAGATCAGCCTGAACGGCCAGCGGAGGCAGACATGACACGCCGTCACGACGACAGCGGAGCCGCGCTGATCCTGGTGCTGGTCCTGGTATCGGTGATCAGCCTGGGTCTGCTCGCGCTGCTCACCTTCTCCGGCACCAGCATCCGCACGACCGTGGCGCTGCGCGGCCAGGCGGCCGAGGCGTCCACCTCGGACGGTGCGATGGCCGCGGCGATCAACACCATCCGCAACAGCACCTACAACAACTCCTCTGGCCAGCAGTGCTTCGGCGGCTCGGACACGCTCACCTTCGACGGGATCGCGGGCGCGGGCGCGGCGACCGTGGCGTGCGGGGCCGACCCGTCCAAGGTCCTCATCCAGTGCCCGTCGCTGTCGATGTGCAACCGGCCCGGCAGCGCGATCCTGACCCTGGGCCGCACGGCCGGGGAGAACGGCGTCAACATCTCCCAGCCCAGTGGATCAACCTTCCGCGTGCATGGGATCGTCTTCTCCAACTCCAACATCAACGTGGTCAACGGGACCCTGTTCACCAACACCAGGGTCTACGCCCGCACCACGTGCGCGGGAACGATCACCAGCGATCCCTCGCCGCCGTCGTGCAACTACGGCGCCACCGCGAACCCGCTGAGCGACGACCCAAATTACCTTCCCCAGGCGGCTGTCGCGCCGCAGCACCGCGCGCTGCCGCCGTGCACGACCCCGGACTCAGTGGTCACGTTCGAGCCCGGCTATTACGACGACGCCTACGGTCTGTCGCGGATGATGTCGGCGAGCAGCTCGTGCCGCAACAGCACGTGGTGGTTCAAACCCGGCGCCTACTACTTCGACTTCCACAACGGCGGCACCAACGCCAACCCGCTGCTCGACTCCAGCGGCGGCAACATCTGGACCATCGACAACGGCACGCTGGTCGCGGGCACCCCGGTCAACGGCGCCGGACAGGTGATCGGCGCGCCTCCGGTTCCCGCGAGCATTCCGGGCTCGTGCAACAACCCGATCAAGGACGCGGGCGCGGTCGGCGTCCAGTTCATCTTCGGCGGCGACAGCCAACTCGCGGTGAAGGCGGGCCAGGCCGAGATCTGCGGCACCTACAGCGCCACCCGGCCGCCGGTCGCCATCTACGGGCTCAAGTCCGGGGCCGAGACCGACACCGCGCTCACCGACCTCAAGCTCACCGGTGTTCCCACCCAAGGCGGCTTCGGCGCCACCGCCACGACCGCGAACCTCCGCGACGCCGAGGCCCTCAGCTTCGCGACCTGGACAGCACCCAAGAAGAACGCCGACACGACCGTCTCCGTCACCGGGTTCGCGCCGCCCGCCGCCATCCCCCCAGGGTCGGTCCTCAGGTCGGCCACGGTGAAGGTCAACCACCGGCACACCGACCTGCTCAAACCGGACAACCTCCAGGTGACCCTGACCCCCACCGGCGGCACCCCGCTCACCGGGTCCGTCGTCGGCCGCACCGGGTCGCCGCTCTTCCAGACCAGCACCATCCCGATCGACACCGCTCGCACCGGTTCCCTGGCGAAAGCCGTGTATGACGGCACGTTCAGCGGCGCCACGATCGACCTCAAGGTCTCGTTGGACGCCAAGGACGACATCGAGGACCTCGACGCGATCCAGCTCGACCTCACCTACGTCGCCCCCGCTTTCCGGGCGGGCACCGGCTGTGTCACCACAGTCCCGTACACCGGGCTGGGCAACGCCTCCCGCTGTCCGCTCGTCAGCTCCGACGGCAGCCCCAACAACCGGTTCTACGTCCAGGGCACCACCTACGCGCCGCGCGCCGCCCTCGACATCACCCTGAACAACGCTTCCGAGCAGGTCTTCCGCTTCGGTGTCGTGACCCGCTCCCTTTGGGTGAAGCTGACCGGCAGCTTCTCCTACGGCGGCCCGGTCATCGAGGTCCCCGACGACTCGCCCGGGTTCGTCTTCAGCGTGTACCTCAGCGTCTACCCATGCCCGTCGCCCGGCCCCTGCTCGACCAGTGGAACGCCGTCGCTGCGGGCGAAAGTGGCGTTCGTCGACTCCGACCCGGTCACCCCGATAGCCGGGAGACGCCAGGTCAGCGTGCTCAGCTGGTCCAACCCACGGTGACGAGGTACCAGTTCGCGATGGGCTCGGCGACGAACAACGCCAGTAGCGCGCCCAGGATCATGAAGGGGCCGAACGGGAGCGCGGTCTTGCGGTCGCCCCGGCCCGCCGCGAGGACCACGGCGCCGACCAGCGCGCCCAGCACGAACCCGCCGAACGCGCCGACGACCAGCGTCGACCATGACAGGTAGGCGAGCACGCCACCGAGCAGACCCGAGAGCCGCACGTCGCCGAAGCCCATCCCGGCGGGGTACACCAGCGCCAGCAGGAAGTAGAACGCAAACAGGGCGGCGGCGCCGATCGCGGCCCGGCCCAGCGACCACCAGTCGTCACGCACCGCCGAGGACACCGCCAGCAGGACGGCGAGCACCGGGTAGGACGGCAGGATGATCGCCGACGGCAGCCGCCGCACGTCCAGGTCGATCAGGGCGAGGGCGATGCCCGCGGCCGCGAAGTACAGGTATGCGGGCAGCGCGGACACCAGCCCGAGCTGCCACATCCGCACGGCCACCACCAGGAAAACCAGCGCCGTGCCCAATTCCACCAACGGATAGCGGATCCCGATCGGCTCGGCGCAGTCGGCGCACCGTCCCCTCAGGACCAACCAGCCGAACACCGGGATGTTGTGCCGGGCCCGCACCGGCTTCCCGCAACTCGGGCAACGAGACGCCGGACTCACCACCGACTCGCCGAGTGGCACCCGGTGGATCACCACGTTGAGGAACGAGCCGACGGCCAGGCCCAGCAGCGTGACCATGACGTACAGGACGACCTGCATCCCCGGCTCCCGCCTGTCGGCCGCATTCGGCGATCACCGTATCGCCCGCGCCGACAACGCGCGCGAAGACGGGCTGCGAGCCCCCTCGGCCCGCAGCCCGTCTCCCCGGGTCAGCAGGCGCCAGTGACCGGCAGGCCGAAGAACCGGGCGCTGAGATAGGCGACGGCGGCGGGTGCGCCGGTGACCGCCAGGACGTTGTGCTCGCTGAGGTAGTCGGTGTGGAAGGTGACCTTCGTGCCCTTCGCGCACCACTCGCGGCGGACGGCGTCACCCGCGGCCCACGGGATCAGCTCGTCGAACTTCGAGTGGTAGAGGTAGACCGGCGCGGTGGGTGCCTGCGCGCCCATCCGGTTGAGCGCCAGCACCTCCCGGCCGACCGGCTCGTTCAGCGGGTCGGTCGAGTGGGTGAACTCGGTGAGCCCGCGGAACGGGTAGCTGATGGCGAGGTCACCGACGCACATGTCGTCCACGTCGGCCCGCAGCGCGCGACCGGCGTCGTTGAGCAGGGTCTCCAGTTCGGGGTACTCGCGCATGAGCCCGTTGACCGCGCCGAGGCCGAGGCCGGAGAAGGCGCCACCGTCCATCGTCTTGGCGGCCAAGGCGAGATCGGCGGGTGTGCCGCCCGCGGCGACACCGGCGACGCGCAGTTCCGGCGCGTAGGTGGGCTGCAGTTCGGCGGCCCAGCCTGAGGCGAGCGCGCCACCCGAGTAGCCCCAGATGCCGATCTTGGCTTTCGCCAGGCCCGCCTCAGGCACGGAGATCGCGCCGCGGATGCCGTCGAGCACCGCGTGGCCCTCCATCCGCCCGGCCCCGTAGGCGTCGCGAGGGCCCTGGTAGTCGGTGACGACGACGGCCCAGCCCTTGGCCAGCCCCAGACCGAGCAGCGCGCCCTCCTTCTCGGTGCCGGTCCGCAGGGTGTACGACGGGTTGCACTGGTCGCCGAGACTGTCGGTCGCGGGCTGGTAGGACAGCAGCGGCCGCTGCCCAAGGTACGGCGTCGAAGGGACGATCAGGGTCGAGACCACGGTGACCGGCCGGTCCTTCGCGTCGCTGCTGCGCACCTGCATCTGCAGCGCGGGCAGCCCGGCGGCGGTGACCGATCGCTTCTTGAGCACCGTGCCCGGAGCGGCGGCCTCGAAGTCCGGGGCGGGCCGGTAGAAGGGGTCGAGGTCGGGCTCCACGACCGCCTCCGGCGCCGCGGTCGCGGCCGGGACAGCGACGACCACCCCGCCGACAAGCGCTCCCGCGGCCAACACCAGCGATGCCAGACGTGCCGTGCGTTTCATGGGCCGTGCCTCCATAATCGAAAATATGTCTTTTCGCTTTGGGCTTGGCGGCTACCGTAGGCCTACGCGACACCGATGACAAGAGCTGGAGACCATGACCGAGGCACCAACCCGCCGCTATTCCGGCCGCGACGCGGGCGAACGCAGCGCCGCGCGCCGGGAACGCCTGCTGGCGGCGGCGCTCGACCTGTTCGGCACCGAGGGCTACCAGGCGACGCCCATCGACCGGCTCTGTTCAGCCGCGAAGGTGTCGACGCGGCACTTCTACCACGAGTTCACCAACAAGGAAGCGGTCCTGATCGCGCTGCACTCGCAGATCACCGAGGCCGCCCTCACCGCCACGGCCACCGCGCTCGCGGAGGCGCCCGCGACCCCCATCGAGGCCCGCGTGGTCGCGGCGGTGACCGCGTACCTGCGCACGATCATCTCCGACGAGCGCCGGGTCCGGGTCAGCTTCGTCGAGGTCGTCGGCGCCAGCCCGAAGGTGGAACAGGCCCGCCTGGAGTACCGCGAAGCGATCATCGCGACGGTGACCCACGAAGGCGAGGCCGCGGTCGCCCGCGGCGAGATCCCACCGAGGGACTTCCGGTTCGCGGGCCTCGCCCTAATCGGCGCCCTGAACTCGGTGGTCTACGACTGGTCGCTGCATCAGTGGAAGTCGGTGGAAGAACTCGAAACCGCCCTGCTCGCACTCGCCACCACCCTCCTCACGGGCTGATCCCGCACTGTCAGGGGGAGGCCATGGTGACCTCGACGGCATCCTGGTGCCCTGATCCCAGTCACCCCACGATCAACACAACCAGGGTGCGCGGGCCGTGGACGCCTTCGACCCGGTTGAGTTCGATGTCGCTGGTGGCTGACGGGCCGCTGATCCAGGTGAGCGGGCGGGTGCCGTCCAGGCGGGCGATCGCTTCCGGGACCGTGCCGACGATCTGGTCGACCCGCACGACGCACAGGTGGAAGTCGGGGACCAGGGTGAGCGCGCGCCTGCCCTGGCCCGGGCCGGCGTCGAGGACGATGGTGCCGGTCTCGGCGATGCCCACGGCGCAGGCCGTGACCACTCCGTCGGCCGCGTCGAGGGCGGGCACATCCAAGGGCGGGGCGTCGGTGACCGCGTGGGGGACCCAGTCCGCGGGCAGGTCGGCCGGGGCGAGGACCGCGCTGACACCGAAGTGCGCCAACTGTTCGGCGATGGCCTCGGACACGGTGTCGGTCGCCGTACGCACGACGGTCGCCCGGTAGTCGGCGACCCGTTCGGCGAACAGGTCGACCAGATCACCCTCTATGGCCTGCTCGTAATCCCTGGACACAACCGTCTCCGCCTTGTCCACTGTGGACAAAGCCGAGCGGATACGGCCGAGGATCTCTTCGCGCGCGGTCATCGGGACTCCCACCAGGATCGGAACGTCTGTCGGGGCGGGGTCGCGGTGTCCCGGGCGCCGCTCCATGCCTTGAACGGACCAGGCAACCGGCCGATCCGGCCCCGGCGGCTCAGTGTTCGGCCGCCGATCGAGACCAGGCGCTGGACCAGGCGCAGCCTGCGGGAGCTGCCGAACACCCACTGCGCCACCCGCATGGCCGCGCGTTCGGCGGAAGGCTTGCCGCGTTTGGCGTCGACGGCTTTCGCGCGGAGGTGGACGAGGGCCTGCGGGATGTCGATGAGCACCGGGCAGACCTCGTAGCAGGCGCCGCACAGGGTGGAGGCGAACGGGAGGGTCGGTGAGACCTCGTCGGCGGTGACGCCGCGCAGCTGCGGGGTGAGGATGGCGCCGATGGGGCCGGGGTAGACCGACCCGTAGGCGTGGCCGCCGGTCCGCTCGTACACCGGGCAGACGTTGAGGCACGCCGAGCAGCGGATGCACCGCAGCGCCTGCCTGCCGATGTCGTCGGCGAGCGCGTCGGTGCGGCCGTTGTCGAGCAGGATCAGGTGGAACTCCTGCGGGCCGTCGCCAGGGGTCACCCCGGTCCAGGTCGAGGTGTACGGGTTCATCCGCTCACCGGTGGACGACCGCGGCAGCAGCTGCAGCATCACTTCGAGGTCCTGCCAGGTGGGCACCAGCTTCTCGATGCCGACCACGCTGATCAGGACCTCCGGCAGGGTCAGGCACATCCGCCCGTTGCCCTCGGACTCGACCACGACGAGCGTGCCGGAGTCCGCGACGGCGAAGTTCGCCCCGGACACGGCGACCTTGGCGGTGAGGAACTTGCGCCGCAGGTGCACCCTCGCGGCCGCGGCCAGTTCGGCGGGGTCGTCGGTGAGCGCCTCGGTCACGCCGGGCATCTCGCGCAGGAAGATGTCCCTGATCTCCGAGCGGTTGCGGTGGATGGCGGGCACCAGGATGTGCGATGGCCGGTCGTGTCCCAGTTGGACGATCAGCTCGGCGAGGTCGGTCTCGTAGGCGGCGATCCCGGCCTCGGCCAGCGCCTCGTTGAATTCGATCTCCTGGGTGGCCATGGACTTCACCTTGACCACCTCGTCGGCCTCCGCCGCGCGGACCAGGTCGATCACGATCCGGTTGGCCTCGGCGGCGTCGCGCGCCCAGTGGACGACACCGCCCGCGGCGGTAACGTTGCGTTCCAGCTCTTCGAGGTAGGTGTCGAGGTTGTGCAGGGCGCGGTCTTTGATCTCCTTGCCCGCGGTCCGCAGCGACTCCCAGTCGGCGCGTTCGGCGACCACGGCGGCGCGCTTGCCGCGGATCGCGCCGGTCGCCTTGCCCAGGTTTGCCCGCAACCGGGTGTCACCGAGGGCTTTGCGGGCGGCCACCGGGAACGGCGGCATACCGAGCCAGGTGCCGGTCATGCGCGCTCACCCGCCAGGATCTCGGCGAGGTGCATGACCCGCACCGTCGACTTCGCCCGCGACAGCAGCCCGCCGACGTGCATCAGGCAGGAGTTGTCCGCCGCGGTCAGCACCTCCGCGCCGGTGGACAGCACGCGGGCGACCTTGTCCTTCCCCATGGCCACCGAGACGTCGGAGTTCTTCAGCGCGAACGTGCCGCCGAACCCGCAACACTCGGTCGCGCCCGGCAGGTCGACGAGGTCGATCCCCTCCACCGCGCGCAACAGGACCTGCGGCCGGTCGCCGAGTTTGAGCAGCCGCAGACCATGGCAGGTCGGGTGGTAGGTGACCTTGTGCGGGAAGTACGCGCCGACATCGGTCACCCCGGCGACGTCCACCAGGAACTCGGTGAACTCGTGCACGCGCAGCACTGTCTCGGCGACCGCCTCGGCCAGCTTCTGGTCCCCCGACACCTCGGCGACCCGGCGGTGGAAGTCCCGAACCATCCCGACGCACGACGCGGACGGCGCCACGACGACGTCCGCACCGGCGAAGGTGTCGACGAAGGACCGGACCAGCGGCACACACTCACGCTGGTAGCCGGTGTTGAAGTGCATCTGCCCGCAACACGTCTGCTCCGGCGGGAACACCACCTCGTGGCCAAGCCGCTCCAGCACGCGGACGACGGCCTGGCCGGTCGCGGGGAACAGCGTGTCGTTGAAGCAGGTGATGAAGAGGGCGACCCTCATCGGCGAACCTTTCCACATTTCGGGCCACGCCCGGCTATCCTACGAAACATCGGATGTCCGTAGGAGGAGTTGCCGTGCCGGTCACCGACGAAGCCATCGAAAAAATCAAGGCGATGATCGTCGACGGCGAACTCGGCCCCGGCTCGCGCCTGCCGAAGGAAGCCGACCTCGCCGAACGCCTCGGCCTGTCCCGCAGCTCCCTGCGGGAGGCGGTCAAGGCGTTGTCCCTGATCAGGGTCCTGCACGTGCGCCAAGGCGACGGCACGTACGTCACCAGCCTGGAGCCGGGCCTGCTCCTCGACGCCATGGGTTTCATGGTCGACTTCCACCAGGACGACACCGTCTTGCAGTTCCTCGAAGTCCGCCGCATCCTGGAGCCCGCCGCGACGGCCATGGCCGCCAAAACCATGACCGACACCGACGTCGCCGAACTCCGCGCGATCCTCGACGAGCTCGATGAGGACCCGACGGTCGAGGCGCTGGTCGCCAACGACCTCAAGTTCCACAGCCGCATCGCCGCAGGCTCGGGCAACACCGTCCTGTGCTCGCTGATCGACGGGCTGTCGGGCCCCACGGCCCGCGCCCGCATCTGGCGAGGCCTGACGCAGGAGGGCGCGGTCCGCCGCACCCGCGAACAGCATGACGCCATCTGCGAGGCCATCGAGTCGCGGCAGCCTGAGGTCGCCCGGGCGTGGGCGACTGTGCATGTGGCTGGGGTGGAGCAGTGGCTGCGCAACACTCTCGGGTCGGCGGAATCCGCCCTCGAACAGGAATGACGCCATTCTCCTGGGCCTTATAGGTTTCGCGCGGGGTGCCGGTCCGGTTTCCGGTGGAGATCCGCGCCAGCGTGGTCAAGCACAAACGACACTTCACCCCTGGACCAGCGCGGCCCCCGTGCGGCTGGCGAACTCCGCGGCGTCGCACGCCGCGTCGGTGCGCGCGTCGGTGTCCCGCGCTGTGGTCGCAGGGATGGGGCCGCGGTCCTTGAGCGGGGTGGTCGTCCTGGACTCACGGCCCGCGCCGTGAGACTGGGCGACCGGCGGGGGCGTCGTCGCGACCGCGGCGGGCAGGCGCTCGGGTGCGGCGACGGCGGTCGGGGCGGGTAACCCCAAGGTGGCGGCGAGCAGGGTCAGCAGGATCAACCCGCGTCGCGGTCGAAAGCTCATCACATGTGTCTCCGGTGCAGGGATTCGGGTGCAGGGTGTAATGCCCACGCGAACGGCGATACTCTTTTGGTGTCAACGTCATCGCGCGTTGATGGAGAGTCACACCGACAGGGATCCCCCGGTAATGATTTGGCTCTATAGTCTTTGCTTATGGACCTGGAGTTTCGACACCTGAGGGCCATTTGCACGATCGCGGAGACAGGCAGCCTCTCGCAGGCGGCGTCCGCCCTCGGGGTGTCCCAGCCGTCGCTCACCCTGCTGCTGCAGCGCGTCGAACGGTCGGTGGGCGGACAGCTGTTCCTGCGCAGCCGCACCGGAACCGCGCCCACGGCGCTGGGGAACGCGTCCTGGGCCGCGCGCGAGTGCTGCTGGTCGAACTCGACGCGTTCAGCGCCGACCTGGTGCGCCCGGACAGCCAAGCCGTGCTGCGCATGGGTTCGGCGCACATGGAGTGTGTCGCCACCCTGGTCTCTCGCCTCGATGAGACGGTGCCGGAAGCGGAGATCAGGCTTCAGGTGGAGCCGTCGAGCACGATGCTCGCCCACTCCCTGACCCACGGCAGGCTCGACGCGGCCCTGATCGGCATGTCCGACGACAGGGACGTACCCCTTGGCGCGCAGGTGATGCACCGGACGCTGGTGCCGCGCGTGCCGGTGTTCGTGGCGGTCGCGGACACCCACCCCTCCGCCTGCCTGCCGGAGATTCCCTTGGCGGACGTGGCCGACGACTCGTGGATCTGTCCGCCCGGAGCCGACGACGGCTCGCTGGTGACGCTGCGCTCGGCTTGCCGCAAAGCCGGTTTCGCGCCCCGGATCCGCTTCGAGGTGCCCAGCGGCGGCGGGCGCCAGCTGATCCGGTCAGGCCAGGCGGTGCAGCTGGTCGAACCGACCTCGATGGGCTGCCCCGGCTTGGTCGTCCGCCCGCTGGCCGACGAGCCGATCCGGCTGCGCCTGGTTCTGGCGTGGCGGCGGGAAAGGCTGACGGAGAGCCAGATCGACCGGATCCACCAAGCCTGCGCCGCCGCCTACACCCAGCACGCCATGGAGAGCCCGGTGTTCCGCCCGTGGTGGCTCGCACACCCGGAGGTGCACCCACGGGCGGTCCGGCACGGCTAGTACGGCAGCAGCCATTCGGGGTGTGACCTGCGGGGATGTGT
>NZ_JBOHGC010000429.1:0-2217 GCF_050699995.1 Actinokineospora sp.
GCACCGGGCTGCTGCTGCGCGACGGCGCGCCGCCGGTGACGGCGCGGGCGGCGGCCGTGTTCGACGGCTGGGGCTTCCTGCGCTTGTTCGACGTCGACGACCCGGCCAGTCCGGTCGCGCTGTCCACGTTCGCGACGCCGAACGTGTCCAACGAGGCGGTCGCGCTGGACGGCACGTTCAGCGTGCACAACCCGGAGGTCCGCGACGAGACGCTCTACGCCTCGTGGTACTCGGACGGCGTGCGCGTGATCGACATCGACGACCCGGAGGATCCGCGGGAGATCGCGTCCTGGACGGGGGCCGGGGCGCCGAGCGGCGCGCCGCCGGTGAACATCTGGAGCGTGGTGCCGCATCGCGGGCTGCTGGTGGCCAGCGACCGCAACTTCGGGCTCTACGTCCTCAAGCACCGAGGCGACGACTAGCCCTCACCGGAGTGGGGAGCCAGGTGGGGCCCGGGACTCCCGGGCCCCGCCCCCCCGCCGTGGCACCGAAACCGACGCCTAGTAGTGCTTTGTTAGGTGTCACTCGTCGTGTCGGTCGCTGTGGAGGGCCAGCCGGTCGAGGTCGACGGTCTGGGAGCAGGTCTGGCAGCGGCCGGCCCAGCACTTGAAGAGCGGCTGCAGCAGCAGCACGGCCCTCGGGAGCGTCAGGCCGGCCGTCGGGCTTTTGGGTGCAGTCGTTCGAGCGTGAGGAAGCCGTGGGCGGCGGTGACCAGCGCGGTGTGGTGGTACCAGCCCAGCCAGGAGCGGCCCTCGTAGTGGTCGAGCCCGAGCTCGCCCTTGAGCTGCTTGTAGTCGAGCTCGATCTTCCAGCGCAGCCGCGCGAGGCGCGCGAGGCGCTCGAGCGGCGTGTCTTCGGGCAGGTTGGAGAGCCAGTAGTCGGTCGGCTCGTCGCGGCCTTCGGGCCACTCAGCGATCAGCCACTCCTCGCGCGGCGGTTCGGCGAAGCCCTTGTGCCAGCGGTGGGCGGCGCGCACGCGCACGAACGCGAACCGCGAGGTGATCGGCTCACCGTCGGGCCCGTCGCGGAACGTCACGGTCTTGAAGTCCGCGGGTGTCAGCCGGGCGATCAGCGACCCGATCGACTCGGGCCTGCGGTCCGGTCGCGGGCGGCTCTTGGGCCTGCCCGGCGCGGCGGTCCGCGCGGGCACCCGAAAGGTCGTCTCGGGTGCGAACACGGTCGTCTCCGCCGAAACCGAGAGCACGTACTCGACGCCGGCGTCGTGCAGCCGCCCGCGCAACTCGGTGTTGTCCCCGTAGGCGCAGTCGCCCAGCACCGGCGCTGCCGGTAGCTCCCAGCCGGTGGCGCGCTCGATCAGCTCCACGCCGAGCTCGGGCTTGGTCTGAAACTCGATCTCGTCGGGGATCTTCGCGCGCTTGCGCCGCTCGGCGTCAACGCACCACTCCTCGGGCAGATACAGCGCCCAGCCCAGCGGGACCGTCCCCCCGGCGCCGACCGCGTGCACCGACACGCCGATCTGGCAGTTGCCGACCTTCCCCAGCGTGCCCGAGTACTGGCGCTTGACCCCCGGCGAGCGCTTGCCGTCCTTGACGAACCCCGTGTCGTCAAGCACCCACGCCTCGACCGCGATCCTCGGCGCCACCCGCGCGGCGACCGCGCGCACCACCAACGCCGGATCCCACGGACTGTCCGCCAAGAACTGCTGCAGGCTCTGATAGTTCGCCTCCTCGCCCAAGCGCTCGACCATCGGCTCAAGCGACTTGCGGGCACCCTGCTCGATCAGCCCGCGCAGATACAACCCGCCGTTGACCACCTGCACCGGCCGGTTCATCGCCTCCGCCAGCACCTCGCCCGCGAACGCCTCCAAACGCTCCTTGACCGCCACCGGCGCATCGACATCCGCCGCTGCCATCACCGCCATCATCCCCTCCCCGCGTCGAGACCGACAGACGCAAGGAGGGTTCGCCGGGGCCCCCACAAACCCTACCGCGGAGCTAACAAAGCACTACTAGGAGCCTGGGTCAGTAACCGGCCCGGTGTCGTCCGACCGGTTTAAGACCATTCGCGCGTTCACGACGCGCGGAGGATCGCATGGTGACGGTGCCGGTGGAGGGTCAGGATCGGCTGGTGGATGTCGAGGCGGCGCCGGGGGCGCCCGCCGAGCGCCGCCCGGCGGGCGAGGAGAAGACGTTTCGGCCGTATGACCCCGATCAGGTGCTGTTGATGGCGCCGTCGCTGCAGGAGTGGGTGCCGGAG
>NZ_JBOHGC010000430.1:0-3244 GCF_050699995.1 Actinokineospora sp.
TCCTCCGAACAGGGCTTGTAGGAACGCTCGAGGAATCCGCCTGCCGACAGGTCCCATCCGTCGCCTGCCCAGGACGCCTGGTTGTTCGTCGCCGAGGTCCGGCCGTCGAGGCTCTGGGACGAGTACCCGAGCGACACCGAAGGCGCCGATCCCGCAGGCGGCGGCGGAAGCCGGAATGGGTAGCTGTAGGTGAAGTCGCCTGCCATACCGCCGGCGCTCCAGCTGCCGGCGGGCGCCAGCGAGCTGGCAGAGTACGACCCTGCCGCACCATTGGGAGCAGCGGACACGGCAAGGACGGTCGCTGTGCCGGAATCCGCCGCGGCGACCGAAGGATCGGACGGTTTAGGGGAAAGCGTGACCTGGCCCGACACCGTCGAAGCGCCTATGTCGTTCTTGGTCGTGGCAATCGGTTCCGCCGTGCGGCAGATCTTCTCCTGAGGCGTGGTCAGCGCGCACGCGGGCAGCTTGAGCAACCGAAGCCGCGTCGCGTAGTCGCCACCGAACGCATGTCGGAAGGAGCCATAGTCGACTGACACGTTCAGCGGGTCACCCGCGGCGCCGCCGGTGTCCGCCAGGCTGAAGACCACTCCACGCACACCGAGCGCACGCGCGGCGTCCTGGTCCGCGACCGTGACGGCGACGCCTGCCTCCCGCCCGACTGCCGACGCCCTTCGCACGGAGACGGGTGTCCGTCCCGCGCGGCCGTTGTCCGCCGCGGCCGCCGCACCGGCAGGCAAAGCGACACGCGCTGACGACCGGCCCGGCCACGCCGCTTCTCCGACACTCGTGGCGACAGTGGCGGCGGCAGGGTCCTCGGGCAGCGGTGGGGCTTCCACTGCGAAGACCGGGACGGACTTCTCCTGCTGTAGCGCGGGCAGCTTCCACCGGCCGTCGGGCGCCGCTTCAACCGGCGTCACCGTGATCATCGTGACGGCGGCGGCGGCGGCGGTGAGGCGAACGAGCAGGCGGACGCGGCCTGCCGAGTTCCTGGCGTGCATGGTCAACTCCACTGATGTGGGAAGTGGGGCAGGGCGGGTTCTACGGCCGGTCAGCCGTGCATCGACTCTTCGTTGCGGGCCAGAATCTCCGCGCCGCTCAAGACACCGGTGTAGATACGAACATCGTCGAGATCGCCGCGCCATGGCTGCGTGATGGCGCCGTTCAGCTGGCCGCGCCCGATGAGGAAACCTCCATCGGGCTGCCAGGCCGCGACGCCACCGCCATCGACGGTGCCGTAGAACGTCGACTGTCGGGAGCCGTTGACGAACAGCGAGATCTTCCCGGTGACCATGTCGTAGGTCGCGGCGAGATGGACCCAGGTGTGCAGGGCGGCGAGGTGGTCAGAGCACGCCTGCACCGGCGACGCACCAGTGGACGTCAGCGTCACCATGCACCATTTGTCCGAATCTTGTCGATATCCGAAGTAGAAGGGCGAATGGCCCGGGTGGTCCATCGCCAGCACAGCCCGAGTGTCGGATTTGTCCGTCAGTCTCACCCAGGACATGACTGTGTACGACCGGTCAGCCCGGAACTTCGACCCCTTGGACGCAGCGATTTGTCCAGTGGCGGTGGTATCAAACCTGGCCCACTTGTCCTCGCTGCTCAGCACCTGGTTCGGGTCGTCCGGATCAACCGGCGTACCGGCCCACGAGACTCCACCGGACAACGTTCCCGTGTAGTTCCCAACTGTGTCCGGCGCGGTCGTGCCGGTTGTCTCGTCGAGTCGGTATCGCATGCGCGAGAACCACTTGTTTGCGATCTGAGCCGCTTCGGTGGACCCGATCGTCCGGTCCCACACCTGTACCTGGTCGATGGTGCCGGGGAAGAAGTCGGTTATCGAACCGTTCCACTTCGCCGCGCCGACCAGAAACCCGCCCGCCTGGGCGTTCCACAGCGTCGCGGTGCCGGTTCCTTCGAGTTTTCCGTTGACGTACAGGGAAACCGTCTTGGAGTTCGGCTCGTAGGTGCCGATGAGATGGGTCCACACTCCGACCTGCGGCGGCAGGGCCGATTTGACCCGGACAAGGCCGGGCGGATTGTCGACATCGGCACCGATGACGCTCATTGTCCAGCGATTGACGTCGGCTGAGTACTGGAGATAGAAGCCGCTCACGCGGTTACCGCTCTGGCTGGCGACCGTGACATACCCGCTGACATTGTCGATCTTCACCCAGGCGGCGACGGCGAACGCCCTGTCCGTGCGTACAATCGGTGCGGCCGAAGCCGCGTAACCGCCGTTTCCAGTCGTCAGGCCACTACCCGCGTATCCGACACCGAGACTCGATCCCCCCACGAGCTGCAGCGGACGCCCGTTGCCGCTGCTGTCGGCAACGGTCGTGCCGCTGGTTTCCGTCACCTCCCAGGATGCGACCGGACCGGCGGCGGAGGCGACAGCGAAGGTGTAAACCGCATGGTTCGACGAGGGGTTGTCCGCGCGGTCATATGCCTGGACGTAGAGAACGTTCTGCAGTTCGTTGGGCGGCGTGATCGGAACCGCGACAGTCCCGTCGGTCGAGGTGACGTCGACACGGTTGTTCTTGGCGTCGGTGTTGATCGACCACTTGTAGTACGCGACATCCATGCTGCCGTTCAGGCCGGTGTTCCCGTTGGGCGAGAACGTGAATACCCCGGTCCGGCCCACACTGCCGTTCACCCCAGTGGTCGGGTAATCCGATGAGGACACCGCGGGGATGCTGGGCTTGACCGAGTCGACCTCGAACTCACAGGACACCGTCGACCAGGTTGTTGCCTGACCATCCGTGGCCATGACATTCCAGAAGTAGTTGCCGTCGGCAAGCCCCGGAGCAGGAACCGTCACCTGGGAGAAGGAGCCCGAGCCGACATTCTCCTGGACGTACGGGCGGGGACCCGAATGACTCGCCTGGACGCCGTCGTAGAGGCGGAATTCGGTCTTCAGCATGCCGCCATCGGGGTCGGACACCAGCGCGCGCAGCCTGGGGGTCTTCGTACCCAGGCGGGTCCGGTTCGCACCCGTGGTGCAAGTCCGTGCCTGGTCGGCCGCCCCACCCCATGCCTCGAGCCCGAGAGTGGTCGGGGCGTTGGGAGCTTGGTTCGGCGGCGGCGGCGTGTAGTAGGTCACCCGGATGTTCGGGCCGAGGCCCAATACCAGGAACTTAGTGCTTGATCGTGTAGTGTCTGGTTGTGCCCAGGCGTGGTCAGGTGAAGGTGAAGTCCGGTGATCGGCTGGTGGATCGGGTGGGGTTGGGTGTGTTGGCCTCGCAGT
>NZ_JBOHGC010000431.1:0-13187 GCF_050699995.1 Actinokineospora sp.
GACCCGCTCGATGACCGGCTCGCCGGACGGGGTGCGGGCACCGGTGATGCGCGCGAGGTCCGGGTCACCGGGGCGCACCTTGGTGCTCTCCGGCTTGACGCCCGCCTTGTCCGTCATCCGCACAACCGTGCGGCGCTGGTCGTGGGTGACCACCGTGACGACCGTGCCGGACTCACCCGCGCGGGCCGTGCGGCCGGCGCGGTGCAGGTAGTCCTTCGAGTCGGCGGGCGGGTCCACGTGCACGACCAAGCTGACGTTGTCGACGTGGATGCCGCGGGCCGCGACGTCCGTGGCGACCAGGACGGGCATGTTGCCGTCGCGGAACTGGCTCAGGACGCGGTTGCGGGCGCCCTGGGTCTTTCCGCCGTGCAGCGCGCCCGCGTGGACGCCGACCGAGCGCAGCTTGTCGGCGAGGCGGTCCACGTGGTGCTTGGTGCGCACGAACATGATCGTGCGGCCCTCGCGCGCGGCCATCTCGGCGATGACGTCGGCCTTGTCCTGCTTGGACACCAGCAGCATGTGGTGGTCCATTGTGGACACGCTGGCGGTCGCCGGGGCGACCGAGTGGGTGACCGGGTTCTTCATGTACCGCTTGATCAGCTGGTCGACGTCACCGTCGAGCGTCGCCGAGAACAGCAGCACCTGGGCGTCCGGGTCGGCCTGGTCCATGATCTCGCGGACCTGGGGCAGGAAGCCCATGTCGGCCATCTGGTCGGCTTCGTCGATCGCCATGTACTGCACGTCGTGCAGGATGCAGGTGCCCTGGCGGACGTGGTCCGACAGCCTGCCCGGCGTGGCGATCAGCAGGTCGACACCGCGCTTGAGGGCGTCGGACTGCCGCGGGAACGACATGCCGCCGACGGCGGTGCGGACCCACAGGCCCAGCGACTTGCCCAGCGGGGTGAGCGCGTCGCTCACCTGCAGCGCGAGTTCACGGGTGGGGACCAGGATCAGCGCGCGGGGACGCAGCGCACGGGGCTGGCCGCCCTGCAGGCGGGCCAGCAGCGCGAGGCCGAAGGCCAGGGTCTTGCCCGAGCCGGTCTGCGCGCGGCCGAGCACGTCCTTGCCCTTGAGGGCGTCGGGCAGCGTCGCGGCCTGGATGGGGAAGGGGGAAGTGATGCCTGCGTCGGACAGCGCCTTCAGCAGGGGCTGCGGCAGACCGAGGTCAGCGAATGAAACAGCTCCTTCGGCCTGAATGTCGCTGTGCTTGCCCTTGCCGCTCTGGCGGTGACGGGGCTTGCGATCGTCTTCAGCGATGTCGTTCGAGATCAGGTCGTTCGTGGGCAGGGCAGAGTTCTGCACGGGGTCCTCTCCGGACGTGGCACGTCTCGGGAGGCTCCGCCCTCTTCAAAGGAGGTCGGCAGGTCACACGGACGGGCCCGGCGCGTATGTCACGCCGTTAGTTGCGGGTGGCACCGCTGGCCATCCGGCGGTCATTCGGTTGCCGGGCGGGGAGCGACGTACATGTGTCGCTCACGATGCGTGTCTAGGTTAGCGCACACCCAGTAGCGAGTGCGCACCAAGGGACCAGGATCACGTACGCCGCTCCCCGTGCCGGTCAGTCGATACCGGCCGTGACCAGCAGTCGAGCGGTCAGAGTGCCCGGATCGACAACGTCATCGGGAGCCCGCGGGAGCGGAACCACCCCGAAATGTTGGCAACGTCACGCGCCAGGAACTCCGCACCGCGCGGATTGGCGATGAGATCGACGACCTGGGGGAGGTCGATCAGCATCAGGTGTCCATCGTGGACCAGCGTGTTGTACGCCGACAGGTCGCCGTGGGTCAGGCCCACGACCGCGAACAGTTCCAGTCCCGCGACGAGCTGCTCCCACAGCTCCCGCAGTTCGTCGCGTTCCGGGCGGAGCTGGGCGAGCCGGGGCGCGGCCTGTTCGTCGCCGTCACGCAGGAACTCCAGCAGGATCTCCGTGCCGTCGCGCTGAACCGGGTACGGCACGGGGGCGCCGATGGACCACAGCCGGGTGAGCGCGGCGAACTCCGCGACCGCCCACTGCTCGGCGATGAGGTTGCGGCCGAAGGAACTGCGGTTGGCCATCGCCCGCATCTCGCGGGAGCGGCGCATCCGCCTGCCCTCGAGGTAGCCCGCGTCGCGGTGGAACATCCGGTGCTCGCCGCTGCGGTACCGCTTGGCGGCCAGCAGGCAGCGCGCGCCGTCGGGGACGGCGCGTTCGATGACGAACACGTCGGCCTCTTTGCCCGTTTTGAGCACACCGAGCTCGGTGTCGGCCGCGGCGAGGTCGGTGACCAGCCAGTCGGGTCGCGGGTGCGGGCCCTGCTCGCTGTCACCCCACGTCGACCACCGGTCGGCGCCGTCGGGGAGTTCCTCGGCGGCGGTGTAGGCGTCGTCGCGGGCGCGGGCAAGGCGGGCCTTCTCGGCCTCGGTGAGCCTGCCGGAGCGCTGCGGCTGGGGGTCGTCGTCGAACCGGACACGGCGCATGCGGCCGCGCGGGGTGCTGTCGAAAGTGTCGAAATCGTCGGTGAACTCGTGCTTTCGCACTGGTGGGTCTCCTAGACCTGGGAAGGAAGCCCCACCGCGAGAGTCAGCGACGTGGGGCGGGTGGCCGGGCTGGTGCAGCCACCGGGACAGTCATCACCACGGCGCACCTCCTCAGGTCCTCTTCGCCTCTGTCGCGCACAGCTTGCCCGCCCAGGTCGGGGCGGTCAATCGAATTAACCGACGATCAGGTCGAGCGTCTTCTTGCCCGTCGGCTCCAGCCGCATCCCGTTGGCCGCGGCGACCGAGATGAGGGTTCGGACGGAGCCCGGTTCGCGCGGGGCCAAGGCCAGCGCGGCGGCCAGTTTGCCCTTGTACGCCTTGTTGAAATGGCTGACGGTCTTGCGCCTGCCGGTGCCGTCGTCGGTGACCACGCGCACGGTCACGGCGTGCGTGATCGCCGCCAGGTTGGCGTAGGCGCCCGAGCGCAGGTCGACCACCAATTCGTCCACTGTGGACAACGTCTTCTCCAGGTCGGTCCGCCAGAGGGTCCGCAGGCCGCCGAGTCCGGGCAGCACGGTGTCGCCGGAAAGCCGGTAGGCCGGAATCGGGTCGCCCGTGCGCACCACGCCGAACAGCGCTGAGGCCACGGCGAGCCTGCGGTTGGCCCGGTTGCACTGCGGCTTGGTGAACGACTTCGCGTCGAGGGCGTCGTAGAGGACGCCGGTGTAGCGCTCCAGCGCGGGCATCGTGGGCGACTCGCGCAGGGCCGCGTTGCGGGCGACCTCGTCCGCCTGGCGTTCCGAGAGGCCGAGCGCGGCCAGGCTCGCCGGGACGTCGGCGGCCAAGTCGGTCAAGGCGGTGGCCAGGCGCTCACGCACGGGGGTGAGTTCGGGGAAGGAGAGCGCGGCGAGGTCGAGGGGGGCTCCGGCGCCGCCCTCGGCCTTGGTCTCCGATGGGGGCAGCAGCACGAGCACGCGGTGAGCTTAAGCGGTGGCCGCGCGCTCGGTAATTCGGTCGATCCCGGCCCGTGCCGGTCGTACCGTCGGGGGATGACCATCACCTGGCGGAACCTGGCCGCCGACGACGCCGATCAGTGGGTGGAGCTGCGGGCCGCGGCCGAGGCGGTCGACAAGACCGGTGAGCACGCGGGCGCGGACGAGTTCGCCGAGGTGATGTCCGACCCGGGCCTGGGCGCCATCGGCGGGTTCGACGGCGAGCGACTCGTCGCGGCAGGCGTCGCCTGGTTCAAAGCGGGCCACACCGAGGTGAACGGGGTGCCGCTCGAGGGGCACGTCCACCCCGCCCACCGGCGGCGGGGGATCGGGCGGAACCTGCTTGACCGGATGGCCGGCGTGGCCGAGCAGTGGCACGCGGCGCACTGCCCGGACCTGCGGCTGGAGCCGCGCTCGACCAGTCACGAAGCCAACGTGGGCCATGCCGCGCTGCTGCGGGCCGCGGGCTACGTGCCGGTGCGCTGGTTCTTCGACATGTCCGTCGAGTTGTCCGGCCCGATCCTGGATCCGCCGATCCCGCCGGGCCTCACCGCCGAGGGCTATAGCCCGGCCATCGACGACGAGCTGCGCCGCGCGCACAACGAGTGCTTCGCCGAGCACTGGGGCTCCATCCCGGCGGACCCGGTGTACTGGCGCCGCCACGTCACCGGGAACCCCTCGTTCGCGGCCGACCGGGCCTTGATCCTGCGCGACGACGTGACGGGCGAGATCGCCGCCTACGTCCTCGGCTACGGCTCCGCCGCGCAGGACTCCGGGACCGGCCGCCGCGAACTCTGGGTGGGCCAGGTCGGCACCCGCAAGGGTTGGCGCGGGCGTGGGACAGCGACCGCCATGCTCGCCGCGGTGTTGCGGCAGTCCCGCGACGCCGGGTACGAGGTGGTGGCGCTGGCTGTGGACAGCGGCAACTCGACCGGGGCGCTGGGGGTCTACGAGCGGTGTGGGTTCGCTGTCACGGGCCGGTGGACGACCTATGCGCTCATCCGGTAGCCGACGCGACGCAGAACTCGTTGCCTTCCGGGTCCGCCAGAACGGACCACGTCAGGCCGGGGATCTTCTCCTCGCCCAGCACCGACGCACCGAGGGCGACCAGCCGCTCGACCTCGGCGAGCCGGTCCTCGGTGTGGAAGTCGAGGTGCGCGCGGTTCTTGCCGTCGCGCTTCTCCGGCACGCGCTGCAGGCCGAGGTACGGGACCTCGCCGAGCGTGCCGCCCTCGGGCAGCAGCATGATGAACTCGCCGCCGTAGTCCTCACTGATCTTGTAGTCCATCGCGGCCGCCCAGAACTCCGCCAGTGCGCGCGGGTTCTCGCAGTCGATCGTGGTCCCGCCCAGGTGAATAGTCATGGCGGGCATGTTGCACCCGACCACCGACAATTCCGCACGTGTAACCCGAATGCGCAGGCCAGGGCCGGGTCACTACGCTTTGACCTGCTTTCTACGAGGCCCAGAGGAGTCCATTGTGATCACCAGGATGTCGTCGCTGTTCCTGCGCACGCTGCGCGAGGACCCGGCGGACGCCGAGGTGCCCAGCCACAAGCTGCTGGTCCGCGCCGGGTACGTCCGCCGCGTCGCACCGGGTGGTTACTCCTGGCTGCCGCTGGGCCTGCGCGTGCTGCGCAACATCGAGCGCGTCGTGCGCGAGGAGATGGACGCCATGGGCGCCCAGGAGATCCAGTTCCCCGCGCTGCTGCCCAAGGAGCCCTACGAGACGACGCACCGGTGGACCGAGTACGGCCCGAACCTGTTCCGCCTCAAGGACCGCAAGGGCGCCGACTACCTGCTCGGCCCCACCCACGAGGAGCTGTTCACGCTCACCGTGAAGGGTGAGTACACCTCGTACAAGGACTACCCCGTCACGCTGTACCAGATCCAGACGAAGTACCGCGACGAAGCGCGTCCCCGCGCGGGCATCCTGCGTGGCCGCGAGTTCCTGATGAAGGACTCGTACTCGTTCGACCTCACTGACGACGGTCTGTCCGAGAGCTACCAGAAGCACCGCGCCGCCTACATCAAGATCTTCGACCGGCTCGGCCTCGAGTACGTGATCTGCTCGGCCACCTCCGGCGCGATGGGCGGGTCGGCCTCCGAGGAGTTCCTGGCCGTCGCGGAGACCGGTGAGGACACCTTCGTCCGTGCCACCGACTCCGACTACGCCGCCAACGTGGAGGCCGTCGTCACCCAGGCGCCCCCCGCGATCCCGCTCGACGGGCTGCCCGACGCGCAGGTCCACCACACGCCCGACACCCCGACCATCGAGACGCTGGTCAACTTCCTCAACGGCGCGAACCTTGGCCGCACGTTCACCGCGGCGGACACGCTCAAGAACGTGCTCCTCAAGACCCGCAAGCCCGGCGAGGCCGACTGGGAACTCGTCGCCGTCGGCCTGCCCGGCGATCGCGAGGTCGACATGAAGCGGCTCGAGGCATCGCTGGAGCCCGCCGAGGTCGTCATCCTCGACGAGGCCGACTTCGCCAAGAACCCGTTCCTGGTGAAGGGTTACATCGGCCCGAAGGCGTTGCAGGACAACGGGGTCACCTACCTTGTCGACCCGCGCGTGGTCACCGGCACCGCCTGGGTGACCGGCGCCGACAAGTCCGACCACCACGTGGTCGACCTCATCGCGGGCCGCGACTTCACCCCCGACGGCACCATCGAGGCCGCCGAGGTCCGCGAGGGCGACCCGGCCCCCGACGGCGGCGGCACCCTGGTCGCCGCGCGCGGCATCGAGATCGGCCACATCTTCCAGCTGGGCCGCAAGTACGCCGACGCCTTCGCCCTGGACGCGCTCGGTCCGGACTCCAAGCCCGTGCGGATCACCATGGGCTCCTACGGCGTCGGTGTGTCCCGCCTGGTCGCGGTCCTCGTGGAGCAGAACCACGACGACCTGGGCATCGTGTGGCCGCGCGGCATCGCGCCCGCCGACATCCACCTGGTGATCGCGGGCAAGGACGACACCCTGCGGGCGGGCGGCGAGAAGCTGGCGGCCGACCTGGACGCCGCCGGGCTCTCGGTCCTGCTGGACGACCGTCCGGCCTCGCCCGGGGTCAAGTTCAAGGACGCGGAACTCATCGGCGTGCCGACGATCGTGGTCGTCGGCCGCGGCCTGGCGAACGGCGTGGTCGAGGTCAAGGACCGGGCGACCGGTGAGAAGACCGAGGTCGCGGTGGCGGAGATCGTCGCGCACCTGACCGCACTGGTTCGGGGCTGAGCGAACACACGAAAGGGGTGCGCGGCCGATGGCCCCGCACCCCTTTCGCTTGCTCTTAGTCCTCGTGGATGCGCAGGCTCGCGATGATCTTCTGCAGCGTGTCCGCGGGAAGCGCGTCGGGGACGCCCTGGTCCATGTAGCTGATGAAGATCGCGGTCTTGCCGCCGCCGATCTTGAACGCCACCGACGTGAACTCGACCGTCGGCGATGAGCATTCGCCCGGCTGGTTGACCGTCAGGGTGCCCTTCGCGGTCATCGCGTCGATCTTGCCGTGGCCGACCTTGGTGGCGACCGGCTCCGTGTACGTCACCGGCGCCATGGTGTTGTCCTTGTTCAGCGCGGCGGCCTCGGCGAAGACCTTGACGCCGTTCTTCGCGCCCAAGGCCAGTTCGAGGTCGTCCACCGACACAAGGCCGACGCGGCCGCGGTAGGAGCCGCGCACGTTGGTGCAGGCGTTCTCCCGGTACGTCGACACGCCGTGCATGATCGCCTTCGGCTTGCCCGCGTTGTCCTCGAAGCCGACCACCATGCCCGGCGTCTCGATCTTCCAGTCGGTGGGGACGTCGTAGGCGACGTTCTCCTTGTACGACAGCACACCCTGGAAACCGGGGGTGACCGCGTCGACCTTGATCTCCTCGACCTCGGTCGGGGTCTTGGCCGTAGTGGGCTTCTTCGCCGTCGACTTCGTGGGCGACGGCTTTGCCTTTGTGGTCGTCGGGGCGCTGGACGACGACTCGGGGCTCGCGATCGGCTGTTGCGGCTGGTCATCACCGCTCAGCAGGAAGTACGCGCCGACACCGCCGCCACCGAGGACCAGGAGCGCGACCAGCGCGATGATCCACGGCGCGTTGTTGCTCTTCGGCGGCTCGGGCGGCTGGTACATGCCGAAACCCTGGTAGCCGCCGAAAGGCTGCTGTTGCTGGGGCTGGGCCTGGAAGGGCGCGGGCTGACCGGTCATCGGGTCCACTTGGTACTGCGGCTGCGGTTCCTGCCAGTACGGACCCCCTGGGGTGCTCATGCCCCGAACGGTATCCGGCCCCCATTGGTCCGTGTGCCGGAACCCACGCATCCGAGCAGGCAGGCAAGCACGGCGTCGGTGTCGGACAGGTCGTCGAGGACGGCGTGGGCGCCGGCGGCGGCCAGTTGCTCGGCGCTGTGCCGTCCGGTGGCGACGCCGACGCCGACCGCGTCGTGGTGCAGGGCGGCGGCGATGTCGTGCGGGGTGTCGCCGATGACGATCACCGAATCGGGGGTGAAGGTCGTGGCGTGCTTGTCGCCTGCGGCGCTGATGGCGGCGAGGACCAGTTCGTGGCGGTCTTCGGACAGCGTGCCGTAGCCGCCGATCTCCAGGTCGACGAAACCGTCGAGACCGAACGGGATGAGCTTGTGCGCCGCCACCTCGGGCAGGTTGCCGGTGACCAGGGACTGCACGACGTCGTCGCGGTCGGCCAGGGCGGCGAGGATCTCCGTCGCGCCGGGCAGGGCGCGGCCGACGGTGGCCAGGTCGTCCTCCGTGGCGAGGCGGACCAGTTCGGCGTACATCCGGGCGATGTTGTCCTCGGTGGGCTCGGCGTCGTGCGCTCGCAGCATCTCGGTGGTGATCGATCGCTCCGTGCGGCCCGGGAACACCGGGACATGGCTGATCTCCACGCCGAGCACCGTGGTCAGGGCCTCGCCGTACCAGCGGCGGCCGATGCCGCTGAAGTCGACGAGGGTGAGGTCGATGTCCCAGAGCACGAGGGTGGAGGGTGTGGTCACCCAGCCATGGTGGCACGGGTCGCCGACAGCTTTCCGCCCGTTGGGACGGTTCACCTGGAGGGACGCACGCTCTCGGTGATCGTCCGCACCTCGTCCGGGCTGACGAGCGGGGCGCTCGGCGTGGACCCGGTGTCGGCGTCGGCGGCGAGGACGACGACCGAGGTGCCCGCCGCCGTGCTCAGCGCGACGACCACGATCGTTCCCTTGGTGCTCGCACAGTGGTCGGCGCTCTCGGCGGTGACCGCGGCGTCGGCGCGCACGACCGTGCCCCGCGCGCCCGCGCGGGTGATGGGGGTCGGCGGGGACAAGGTGACCTGGGCGGTCTGGCTGCCGTCGCTGTACTGGTCGGCGGCCACGGCCGCGGCGAGTTCGGTGGCGGTGTCCCCCGGGTCGCCGTGGGTCAGGCCGCTGCCGCTGAAGGCCCGGCCGTACTCGGCGCCCTGGCACAGGTAGGGACCGAAGTCGGCGAGGTGCCCGAGTTCGACCCCGCTGGAGGACTCCAGGGTCTCGGTGCCCTCGGCGAGGGTCCAGCCCGGCGGAACCTCGTAGGTGAGCGCGGCGGTCTCGTCGGTGACGACCTGCCAGCCGGGCACGGTCGGGACGGCCGGTTCGGCCTCGCGGGTGGCGGTGGGGCGGGGCGGTTCGCTGACCTCGGTCCGGTGTTCGTCGGCGGAGCCGAGGGTGGACACGGTGGCTATCGCGCCTGCGAGGACCGCGAGCGAGATCGCGCCGATGGCCGCACGCTGGATTCGCACACCGCAGACCGTAGCGGGTGGCGTTATTCAACGCGTGTTGACCCGCTTCGGAGTCCGGCGTACCGTACGAATTCAACACATGATGAACTCAGGAGGCGGACATGTCCGGACCCAAGCGAACGGGCGCGTTAGTCCTCGCGCTGTCCATCGCGGGAGCGCTCGTCGCCGTCCTGCTGGGCCTGCTGACCTTCGGCGCGCAGGCCACCTCCCGGCCGGAGGCGGTCCCGCTGGCCATCTCGGCGCCCGGCCCGCTGCGGCCCATGGCGGACCGGATCGCTTCGCACGGGGGCGAGGCCGTGTCCTGGCGGGTGGACACCCCGGAGGGCGCGCGGCAGCGGCTGGCGGACAAGGACGTCTACGGAATCCTCGAACTGGCGCCCGCGGCCAACGGTGTCGGCGCGACGATCGTGGTGTCGGGCGCGGTCAACCCGCAGGGCACGCAGATCGCCCAGCAGGTCTTGACCGGGGCCGCGCAGGCGATGGGCGCCCAGGTCACCACGGTCACCCTCAACCCGGTCAGCGTCGCTGGCCGCACCGCCCCGCTGGCGGCGACCGCCCTGCTGTGGGTCGGCGGTCTGGTCGCGGGAATCGGACTTGTCGTGGGCTCGGAGCGGTTGGGCCTGCGGGTCGGACGCCGCCACCGCCTGGCCTTGGTCGCCGCGGCGAGCGTCACCACCGCGGCCGCGGTGGTCGGGCTGCTGGCGCTGTGGGACTCGGCGCTCCCGCTGACCTGGGACGTGCTCGGCTTCCTGCTCCTCGCCGCGGTCGCGTTCGTGTCGGTCCAGGGTGGCCTGCTGCGGCTCCTGGGCATCCGGGCGGCGGCGATCCTGGGTCCGCTGTACCTGATCGCGCCCGCCGTGGCCGGGCAGGTGCCGGAGCTGCTGAACCCGGCCTACCGGGCGCTGCTGTGGTCGTGGACGCCGTTCCGGTTCTCCGCCGAGGGACTGCGGAGCCTGTTGCAGGGCACGGGTTCGGCGCCGGACGTGCGGCTCGGCGTGATCGTGCTCGGGTCGATGGCCGTTGTCGGGCTCGTGCTGTTGCTGCTGCCGAACCGGACCGCCCCGGCGGAAGCGCCGCAAGCGGCACGGATCGCGGAGCGGGTCTGAACCTCAGGCCGGGAGGTAGCTGAGCCGGACCTTGCGCACCGGGTTGTCGGTGTTGGTGTCCACCAGGCAGATCGACTGCCAGGTGCCAAGGGCGAGCGTCCCCGCCATGACGGGGATGCTCGCGTAGGGCGGCAGGAACGCCGGGAGGACGTGGTCGCGGCCGTGCCCCGGGCTGCCGTGCCGATGCCGCCAGCGGTTGTCGGCGGGCAGCAGGTCCCCGAGGGCCCGCAGGAGGTCGGTGTCGCTGCCCGCACCGGTCTCGATCACCGCCAGGCCCGCGGTGGCGTGCGGGACCCAGACGTGGAGCAGGCCGTCGGTGGCGTCGGCGTCGGTCAGGAAGCGGGCGCACCGGTCGGTGAGGTCGAAGACGACCTCGGTGTCGCCGGTGTGGATCTCGATCTCCTCGCTGTGCACCTGTCCACCGTAAGGTCGAAAGCGTGCGCATGGCTTATGGAGAGCGGTTCGACATCCCTACCGGGTACCTCAACACCGCCAGCATCGGTGTCCCACCGGCCTTCGCGGCCGACGCCATGGCGGAGGTGGTCGACCGCTGGCGGCGTGGGGACACCAACGCCCCCGAGTTCGACGCGCCGGTGGCGGCCGCGCGGGCCGCGTGGGCGCGGATCGTCGGGGTCGAAGCCGACCGGGTGGCGATCGCCTCGGGTGTGTCCCAGTTGGTCGGGCAGGTCGCGGCGGGTGTGCCCGACGGGACCAGGGTGCTCGTGGCGGAGGGCGAGTTCACCAGCGCGACGTTCCCGTTCGCCGCGCAGGGTCGCGGAATCACGGTCACGGAGGTGCCGCTCGCCCAGATCGCCGAGCGCGCGTCCGAGTTCGACCTTGTCGCGGTCAGCGTCGTGCAGTCGGCCGACGGATCGATCGTCGACTTGGCCGGTCTGCGCGCCGCGGGCACCCGTGTCCTGCTCGACGTCACACAGGCCGCCGGCTGGCTGCCGCTCGACCTGGGCTGGGCGGACTGGGTGGTCGGCGGCAGCTACAAGTGGCTGCTGTCCCCGCGCGGGTCGGCCTGGCTGGCGATCCGGTCGGACGCCGAGGAGCTGACCAAGCCGGTCGGCGCCAACTGGTACGCGGGGGAGGACCCGTGGGACACCGTCTACAGCCTCCCCCTGCGCCTGGCGTCGAGCGCGCGGGCGTTCGACCTGTCCCCGGACTGGTTCGCCCAGGTCGGCGCCGCGAGCGCGCTGCCGTGGTTGGCCGGCCTGGACATGAACGAGGTCCACACCCACTGCGTCGGCCTCGCCGACAAGTTCCTGGCGGGCTTGGGTCTACCGCCCGCGGGCTCGGCGATCATCTCCATCGACCGGTCGGCCGAGAGCCTCACCGCGGCGGGCATCCGCTGCGCCTCCCGCGCGGGGCGCGCGCGGCTGGCCTTCCACCTCTACTCGACCCAGGAAGATGTGGAGCTCGCTCTGGCCGCACTGCGCTGAACTGGAGATTCGCAACTAATTCACCAGCCGACCTGACGCGGAGCGCCCGGACCGTTTACGGTGACCAGTCGTGTCGGCACCCCAGCGTCCAGGACAGCCTCCGCAGCCAGGGCAGCACCGCCCCGGCGAGACGGAGTGGATTCCGCGCGTGTCGGACGCGCCCCGCCGCGATGAGCCGTTCCGGTTCACCGAGGGGCAACCCGAACCGGAGCCCGCCCCTGCCATGACCTGGGCGATGCGCATCCTGGGCCTGGTCGCCGTGGCGGTGCTGTCGGGCGTTGTCTACTGGTACACCAACGACGAACCCGCGGGCGGCGCCGGTCCGCAGCAGACCACCCCTGCCGCCCGAGAAGGTGTCTACGACTTCGCTGTGCACCCGCAGGTGCCGTCGCCGAGAACGGACACCGACTGCCCCGGCCACGCCTACGGCAAGACGAAGACCTTGCTGGCCGGGCCGGGTGTGTGCACGAAACTGATCCAGGCGGCCTACACCACGAAGGCCGACGGCCGGGAAGTGCTGATCACGGTGTCGGTGCTGCACCTGTCGAGCCAGGAGAAGGCGCTCGAACTCCAGACGTTGACCAGGCAGAACAACACCGGCAACGTCAGCGACCTGGTCCTGCAGAAGGTCATCAAGGTCGACGGGCTCGACTCGCTGGCCAAGGGCGGCGGCTACCAGTCACGCGTCGACGGCTCGGTCATCACGATCGTCGAAGGCGACTTCACCAAGAGCGGCGCCAAGGACGAGAAGACCCTTGACGCCGTATGCGAGGACGCGCTGCGGCTGGGCGAGAAGATCGACCAGAGCTCCTGACCTATGGCAGACCTGGCTGCGCTGATGTGAGTGGCGTGATTCCAGCCAGCTTGCGCCACCTCGTCGCCCGCACGGCCGCCGACGTCAGACCCTCCAGCGCCGTCTTGCGCACGTCGGCGTCGTCACACCGTTCCAGTGCCGCCCGCCACGCCACCGTGGCGTCCTGTTCGGCCGTCACCAGCACCGCCAGCGCCGAGGCCTCATCGGTCACCGGCTGCGGGGTCAGGTAGGCGGCTTTCGCGGGCTCCGGTGTCTTGCCGAACCTGCCCAGCAGCCGCGCGATGGCGTCGCGGCGGGCCCGGTGGGCGGTGGCGCCGTCGCGGATCGGGGCATCGAATGACGCCTTGAGGAAGGCGCTGACCAGGCCGTACACCCAGATCGCGGCGTGTTCGGCACCCAGCGCGGCCTGGATGGCGGCCACCGTGTCGTCGGGCAGCGTGGGCTGCTGTGGCTGGGTCATGCCAGCACCTCCCGCAGGCTTGCGCACGCCGCGGCGACCGAGCCGACCATGCCCGCGCGGTAGCGGGGGAGGGTCGTGACCACTGCGGCGGCCTTCTCCTCGGCGGCGAGCAAGGCGCTCAGCAGCTGCTTGCGGGCGGTGGCGGCGTCCGACGGCGGCGCCTGGGGCGGACC
>NZ_JBOHGC010000432.1:0-28281 GCF_050699995.1 Actinokineospora sp.
CTCGACGTCGTCGTCGCCGAGCGGGCGGCGGGTCAGTTCGATCACCACAGCGGACATGTTCACCTCCCCCCGTGTTGGCAGTAGCGGTCTAGGGGGGATTTCGCCTCCTGGTAGAGCTTGGCCAGGGGGCGACAGGTCCAGCAGGTACCCGAGAGGGCGCACCCGGAACAGCCGCCGGTACGCAGCATGAGCGAATCGGCGACCTCGGCGAGCGTGCGCAGGCCCTCGACGCCGTGCTCGACGAGCGAGACCTGCGGGTCGCGGCCGACCTTGCAGATACTCGCCATACCGTGCGGGTCGGTGTGAAAGTGGGTGTGTCCGGCGCCGCACCCGGTGAACGGCTTGCGCTCGCGCAGAAACTCCGGCGACTGCGACGGCAGGGTTTCAGCCCCGCCGTGGATCGTCGGCGAGATGTTCGAATACACGTTGTAAGTCACGCCGAGGCCCTCGGCGAACGCCTTCATAGCGTCGAGTTCGTGCGCGTTGTGCTTGGTGATCACCAAGTTGAGATGGATCGGCAGCCCGATCTCGTGCGCCGCGGCGAGCCCGGTCGTGAACGCCTTGAACGAGCCGCGCGTGCGGGTGAGCCCGTCGTACGCCTCGGCGGTCGCGCCATAGACGCTGACCGTGATCCGGTACGGGCGCCGCTCCGTGAGCAACGCGAACATTTGGCTGGAGTGCAGGCGCGACCCGTTGGTCGAGATCGTGATCATCATGCCGAGATCCCACGCGGCGTTGTAGACCTGCGGGAACAGCTTGTCGATCGTCGGTTCGCCGCCGGTGAGTTGCAGCCACAGCACCCCGGCATCGCGCATGGTGTGCAGCAGGGCCTCACGGTCACGCCACCCGAGGCCCTCGAACTTCTTCTGTCCGAGGTAGCAGTGCTCACAGTCGTAGTTGCACCCGAGGTTCAGCTCATACGACGCGCGACCGTAGCCGTATGACGATGGGGTGCGCACCTTCACCGCCTCGGCTAGGTGGCGCCCGACGATGTCGAGGTCCCACCGCTTCCGCGCCGCGTCGGTCAGCCACTCCGGGCATCGCGCCTCGGGGTCGGCTGAGGTCGTCAACAACTCGTCGAACTTGCGGGCGCCGATCTTGACGGCCTGTTGGCTGTCCGGCTTCAACACCAGGTAGTCATCGAGGAACGGACTTGCGATGAGCGCGTGCATTCGCCTCTCCCTGTCTGCGATTCGCGTTGGTCGGTGGTTGTCATGCCGCGATCAGGAGGGGTGGCAGACGTCTCGTCGGCTCATTGGCCGTCAACGCCAGGACGGCCGCCCGGCGATAGTCCGGGTCCTCGACGTACGGGCGCACGAGCGCGGGCGCGTCCGGCAAGTCCATGATCACCACTGTTGGCGTGTCGTCGTATCCGCACAACAGGCCAAATGGGCTACCTGACGTGCGCGATCGAGAACACGGCTCGGCGCGCTCGTGCTCCGCGCGCAGAGTTGCGACGGTGGTCGCCGCGCCATGGGGGTTCGCGTGTTCGCCGCGTGAGGGACGCAGGTAGTAGGTGACAGCGACGGCGAGCGTGACCACGGCGACCGCAACGAACGCTGAGACGGGACCGAACGAGTTCAACACGATGACCTCACAGAAAGGAGAAGATGTCGGGAAGGGACACGCCATCGCCCGGTGTCCACAAGGAACTGGGGGTCCGAATGACGCGAGTGGGCGCGCCGGGCTCATCAGGGGCCGGGAGCGCGAGCAGCTCGGCGACCGCCTCGACAATGTCGCCCTCGCACTTCCACACGACCGATTCGGCCGCTGTGCTTGCGCCGGTGTCGTCGACGTGTGCGCGAAACGCCGTGACGTCGTCGGCGCCGCGCACGTGCACAGCGTCGACGTAGGGCGCCTCCCACCCGAAGATGAACAACAGCGTCCAAGGGATGCACCCACCATCGAGGGCGTACCCCGGTGTCTGGATGTATCGGAAACCGCGAGCCGTCAGGGCCTGCAGCGCGTCGTCGGGGGTGTTCACCGCGCCCCCTCTATTGAGGGCACGCACTCCGGGTCGTCGCCCAAGTGATGCCGCCCGCCGAGGACCAGGTCGACAAGGTCGGCGAACGGCGCCGGACCGTGCCGACGGCCCACACTCGGGGCGAACGGGCGCGACCAGTCCCGACCGTGGGGCACGCGGGCGCCGAACGCGAAGTCGTCAGACCACGCCGTGACGACGACAAGATCCAACACGTCACGACGCCACGCCAACACGCCCGTGTCGCCCCCGCGCATGTTGAGGACCGGCACTATCGCGAATCCAGCATCGGCCAAACGCAACACCACCGGATCGACGCTCACCGCTCGGCCGCCGCACGCTCGGGCTCGGCCTGCCGCGCCTCCCAGCTCAGATGCCAATTCCGCACAAGGCATCCCAGGACAAAGAAGCCGACCACGACCACGGCCGCGATCTCACCGCCGGTAATCCGCATTTCGTTCCGTCCCCTCAGATGGATGCGGGACCGGTGACCGGTCGGGGGGCGTTCACCGGTCCCGCGGCTAGTGGGGCGACTCGACGCGAAGAGACACCCGCAGACACCAACTGAGCATAAAAGTGAGTCTCAACCGAAGCCACGCGCAAACGGGTGAATCTTGAGACTCAACTTGAGAGTAAGCACTTCGCCGGAACCGATCGCCGTCCGGCAGACTGTCGGGCATGATCGAGGACGATCCCGGCCCCGTCGTGCAACGACTGATCCTCGGCGAGGAACTCCGTCAACGGCGCGAAGCCGCAAGCGTGGAGCTAGACGCCGCCAACTCCGGCCTCGGTTGGTACAGAGGCAAGCTATCCAAGGTCGAGAACGGGATGCTCACGCTCAACGAGCGCGAGCTTGAAACCCTCTTGAACCAATACGGCGTAACCGCTCGCGACGCTGAGCGGGTGCGCAAGCTCGCAGAAGAAGCGAGGCGCCGAGCGGCCCCAGAGCGCGTGAGTGACTGGGCCAAGCAGTACGTAGCGCTGGAACGCGCCGCGAGCGAGATCCGGATGGTGTACGGAGAGATCCCTGGCCTTCTCCAAACACGCGAGTGCGCCACAGCACAACTCTCCCGATCACCAATGGTCACTGCGGCCGATGTCGACGGCATGGCCGAAGCTCGGGAACAGCGCGGTAACCGCATCTTCCGCGACAACGGTCCGAAGGTGCTCATCGTGTTAGGAGAGGAAGCCCTACGCCGCCGTGTGGGGACTCCAAAGATGATGCGTCGTCAACTCGAACGACTCCGAGCCCTGGCCGATCGGCCGAACGTCTCGATCCGGGTCGTTGTATACGACGCAGGCCCACACGCCGCCCTGAGTTGCCCGTTCACGCTGTTGTGGATCGAGCGCGCTCGCGCAACCATCGCCTACGTCGAGACGCTGACAAGCGGCGACTACGTCAAGACAGCAGGCCCGTATATCCTCGCGTTCGATCACGCGCAAGCCGACGCACTGTCCGAGGACGACACACGGACGCTTCTGGATCAACGCATCAAAGAGCTGAGCTGAGGAGTACCGATGGTGAACCCCGCCGCGGACCTGCACGGCGCGCGCTGGCGCAAGAGCACGCGAAGCGGTGGCGCCCAACAATGCGTCGAGGTCGCCGATCTCCACCGTCAGCAAGCCGTCCGTGACTCGAAGAACCCGACCGGACCAGCGCTTATGTTCGCTCACGCAGCGTTCGGCGCATTCCTCGACGATCTCAAGGGCAACCAGGCCGAGCACTAGCTGCACACCACGACGGGGCTGTCCGACTGGACAGCCCCGTCGCGCGTTAGTGCCCGCGCCGTCGCCGCGCCTGCGCGCTGAGTAGCGCCATGCGCGAGAAGTGCGCCGATCGTGCGTTGTCGGCCCGTCGAGCACGCTCGTCGGCGGGCAACTCGCCGTCTGGGTCGACCAGGGTTGCGAACCGATCGTGTGCCGCCTTGCGCGCCGCGGCGGTTCTCGCCGCCCGGTCGGTGGTGTTGGCCCACGAAGTGTGGGCAGCGATTCGCGCGTGAAGGCTGCGCTGCGCTGGTGTCATTCGCTCATCCATGAAACCAGCACAGCGCATTGTCGTCACCGTTAGACGCGGTCGCCGATTCGTAGGGCACGCGCGGTTGCGTGCGCCCGCTCTACTGCGGCACTGGCCCCATATCGCCCGAGCATCTCGCGGGATTTCCAGCCCATGATGCGCATTAGGTCGTCCTGGTTGCCGCCTTCTGATTGCCAGTAGTGCGCGAGCGAGTGCCGGAACATGTGCGGGTGAATGTGCCCGATTCCCGCCTCGTGGCCACGTCTGATCAACATTGCTTTGACGCCAGCATGAGTTAGCGCACCCTGTCCAGTCGAACCCAACCACAACGCAGGTAGCGCGGATTGGGGATGACGGGACCGCGCCCGCAAGTATCGGCTAACCGCTTGCGCCGTTTTGGCCCCGATCGGAATAGTGCGGTCGCGGCGTCCCTTGCCATGCACCCGAACGGCGTTGATGTCGAGGTCGATCTCGTCGAGGCCGAGGTAACTCACCTCGGCCCGGCGCCCTCCCGTGTCGAAGAGAACGCGGATGATCGCGGTGTCGCGCCGGTCAGCGAACGTCTTGCCCTTGCACGTTTCGAGCAGCGTCGCACACTGGTCGTACGTGATGATCGGAACGGGCACCTCTTCGACCTGCGGAGGTTTCATCCTGTCCATGGGCGAGCGGTCGAGTTCTTCCTCGTCGACGAGCCAATTGAAGAACGTGCGCAGGCATCGGAAATTGTTGTGAGCGTTGCCTGCGCTGGAACGGTCGATCAGCTCGGCCATATAGACGCGGAGTTCAGACGTGGGAATTTCGAGCGGTCCGTGTTCTTCGTCGCGCGCATTCGCCCAATCGCCCAACAAGCGCACAGCGTGCAAATAGATACGAATCGTGTTCGTCGACTTGTTGTCGGCTTCAAGTGAGCGGCGCCACTCCTGCGCGAGCGTCCCCCACTCGCCATCGGCATACGTGTACGGCGTTCTCATGGTCTCCATCCTGGGTTCGGAATGTCACCCAGGCGTGTGCACTGGAAGCACTGTGCGCGCTCAACTGTGCACTAAGCACAAGAGCCCCGACCCGCATTTCTGCTGGTCAGGGCTCCCTTGCGGAGGCGGAGGGATTTGAACCCCCGGACGGTTGCCCGTCTTCCGCTTTCAAGGCGGATGCATTCGGCCGCTCTGCCACGCCTCCCTGCCCGGTCAGCCTAACCAAGGCGACAACCGGGTTCCTCACCCCTGGTCGAGATGCTCGATCACGCGCTCGAAGATGCAGGCGACGACCTCTTGTTCCTCGGGTGTCATGAGGTCGACGAGGTGGGCCCGGACGCCTTCGACGTGGGTGGGGGCGGCCGCCCGGAGGGTGTCCATGCCCTTCTGTGTCAGCTCCGCGATGACGCCGCGGGCGTCGTCGGCGCATTCGACGCGTTTGACGAGGCCGAGTTTTTCCATGCGCGAGATCTGGTGGGACAGCCTGCTCTTGGAGGACGCGACCTGGCCCGCCAGGTGGCTCATCCGCATCTGCCACCCTTCGCACTCGGAGAGGCGGACCAGCACCTCGTAGTCCGGCAGGGCGATGCCCTCGCTCTCCTGCAGTTCGCGGCTGAGCCGCTGTCGCAGCAGTTCGCTGCCGATGACGTACGCGCGCCAGGCGCGCATCTCGTCGGGCCGCAGCCAGCGGGGTTCAGGTGTCACGGGCCAAGGTTACGGCCAAAGCCGCGCTGGACAATGTCCTTCGCGTTTCACGCCGTGCCGGTTCGGTCACTCGTCCGTGGCGCCGCTTGTGGGTGTGTCCACAACGGAACGCGGGCGGTCCGTTCCGGACAGTGAGGGTGAATTTCACCAGTTCAGGACCCGTGAAGGGGTTGTCAGTCGGGTGTGATGGGAGCAACATGGGAAGGGAGACGGCTGGCCCGAGTGGACCCGAGCGCTAGGCCGAACGCGCTGGTCGCCGTGCCTGTCGAGGAAGGATAGGTGGTGCCGTGGCGGAGCAGCTATCCCCAGTAGTGGCCGGCGGCACGTCGCGACCCCGCGGCTGAGGCGACAGCATCGACCCAGCTGTGATTGTGAGCGGCGAATTCACCGGATTCGAGTGTGCCCATGCGTGACGCGCATCCGGATGGCACCTCGACGCTGTTGAACCTTGCGTCGGACGTGTCTCCAGACCGTTCGGCAGGGATCCACGCCAACCGGCGAGGCGGCGGCCACTACATCAGCGGTAACACCTGGGTGCGGCAGCCCGACGGCGCCGCACCCAGGCGCATGTCCGCCCGGCCTTGGGTCGGGGACCTGGTTATCGTTTGCCCCGACAATGCCAGCGGGGGCGTGCCCCCGACCGTCGGACGCGGAGTGGGCCTGTGGAGTTCAATGACGACGTAGCCCTGGATACCTCCCAGGTGCAGGACATGCGCGGTTCCGGCGGCGGTGGCGTCGGCAGCCGGGTCGCCCTCGGCGGCGGCGGTCTCGGAATCGTGGGCATGATCTTGTATTTCGTGCTCTCCCAGCTTGGCGGTCTCCCGCAGGGCTCCCCCATCAGCACCCGTGACGTCGGCCAGGGGCAGACGGTGTCGAACTCCGACCTGTCCAAGGAGTGCCGCACCGGCAAGGACGCCAACACCAACTCCGACTGCGCGCTGGTCGCGATCATCAACTCGATCCAGGGCTACTGGACCGACGCGTTCGCCCGGTCCGGCAGCACGTACCAGGCCGCGCCGACGAACTTCTTCACCGGCGGCGTCAACACCGCCTGCGGCAGCGCCACCTCCGACGTCGGCCCGTTCTACTGCCCCGGCGACCAGGAGATCTACATCGACCTGGCGTTCTTCAAGGAACTCCAGACCCGCTTCGGCGCCCAGGGCGGCACGTTCGCCGAGGCCTACGTCATCGCCCACGAGTACGGCCACCACGTGCAGACGCTGCTGGGCACCTCGGACAAGGTGAAGCGCGGGACCGGGCCGACCTCCGACGCGGTGCGCCTGGAACTGCAGGCCGACTGCTACGCGGGTGTGTGGGCCAACCACGCCACCAGCGTGCCCACCTCCAGCGGCAAGCCGCTGATCAAGTCGATCTCCCAGGACGACGTCAACCGCGCGCTCGACGTGGCGGCGCGCATCGGCGACGACTTCATCCAGGAGAACCTGGGCAGCGGGCAGGTCGACGAGAGCCAGTTCTCCCACGGCTCCTCGAAGCAGCGCGAGCGCTGGTTCACCGCCGGGCTCAACACCGGCGACCCCGCGCAGTGCGACACGTTCAGCGCGCGCGACCTGGGCTGAGCACCAAGAACGAGAGAACCCCCGCGGCACGTGGCCGCAGGGGTTCTCTCGGTTACGAGCTACTGCTTACGCGGCCGGACGGTCCACGTGGATGCAGCCGACCGTGTCGGTGCCCGCGGCCTTGGCGGCCGCGGCGTCCTCGTTGGCGAGCTGCATGCGCATCATCCGAGTCTGGGCGGCCCGGGTCTCCGCACGCTGAACGCGCGGCGGGATGCCGTTGATCTCCTCGGTGCTGACCGCGTACGAGGCGGTCACCCAGGCGATCGCGTCGGAGTTGCGGTCGAGCGCGACGCGGTCGATGTTGCCGAGGTTGTCGCACTTCTGGTGGTAGCACTTGTCATAGGCGACGTTGGCCTGGCCACCCCACAGGTCGGCCTGGGCCTGGGTCTTGATGCCCTCGGCACCGGTGAACAAACCACCGGCCGGGATGCCGACCGCGATGAAGCGGCCGTAGTCCGAACGACCCGAGAAGTCGGTGCCCTGGGTCGGGGTGCCGGTGGCGCCCAGGAAGTCGACGAACGCCTTCTCGATCTGGGCCGAGCCGTAGGGGCCCGCGCCCGCGCCGACCGCGTCGGAGTCGTCGCCGTCGTAGACGAAGTACGCCGCGTTCGGCGAGCCGATCATGTCGTAGTTCAGGTACAGCGCGATGTCGACCTGCTGCTCGAAGGTGAGCGAGTCGACATACTTGGTCGAGCCGATCAGGCCCAGCTCCTCGGCGCTCCACCAGGCGAAGCGGACCGCGTTGCTGACCCGCGGCGAGCCACCCAGCTGCAGGGCGGTCTCGAGCAGACCAGCCGAACCCGAGCCGTTGTCGTTGATGCCGGGGCCCTGGATCACGCTGTCGAGGTGCGCGCCCGCCATGACCACGTTGTCCTTGCGACCGGTCTTGGTCTGCGCGATCACGTTGTAGCTCTTGCGCTCTTCACGCAGCGCGCGCAGCTCGAGGGTGACCGAGCCGCCCATGGCGGCCAGCGCCTCGCCGTCGGCCTTGGTGATGCCGCCGGTGGGCAGCTTCGCCACCAGGGGGTCGCCGAGGGTGCCGTTGAGCGGGCCATCGGTGTTGTTGTAGATGACGGCGCCGACAGCGCCCGCCTCGGCGGCGACCGTCTGCTTCTGCGCGAAGGTGCAGCCACCGCGGGAGACGAGGGCGATCTTGCCGGTCGCCACGATGCCCGCGTAGTCGGCGATCTCGCAGCCCGGGGTGGTGTCGGCGCCGAAGGGCACGACGGCCAGGTCCGCGGTGATGCCGCCGACCGGGGTGGAGAGGCTGTAGGTCATGATCGAGATCGGCACAGCCGCGCCCGCGACCGTCAGCTTCTCCGCGAGGGTCTGCGTGAAGGTGAAGTCGAACTCGTGACGGGAGACGTCGAATCCGGCGCCCTTGAGCTTCGCCTCGACGTACTCGGCCGACTTGGCGTGGCCAGGGGTACCCGCGGCGCGGATGCCGCCGTTCTGGTCGGCGATGCGCTGCAGCGCGATCAGGTGGCGGTTCACCCCCGATCCGGTGACCTTCTTGACGAGGTTCCGCGCGAGGGCGGGGCCGTCCGGCAGCTCGGCTGTCGCGGTCGGCGCCGCCGAGGACGGAATAGTGGTGAACGCAAGGGCGCCGGTGGCCACGAGGATGGCGGCTCCGACGCGCAGCGTCTGACTTTTGGGCATGCAGGTCCCCTTGTTCATGGGTTGGGTGCCAACCGGCGATCGCCCCCGACGCGATCCGATGTTCCGGCAGGCACACCTTCACCTGATTACCCGCGCTGGTCAATAGCTGTTCATTATCAACTGCGCATAGATTCACCTGGACAGACGAGAAACACCGGCGGCGTCGGCGCCGAGGCGCTCGCGGGATACGGTCGTCCACATGCGAGCGATCACGATCAGCGAGCCCGGCGGCCCGGAAGTCATGCGGTGGACCGAGGTGCCCGACCCGGAACCCGGCCCCGGCGAAGTTCTGGTCCGCGTCGCGGCGACCGCGGTCAACCGCGCCGACCTCTTGCAGCGGAAAGGCTTCTATCCGCCGCCGCCGGGGACATCGGGAGTGATCGGTCTCGAATGCTCAGGCACCGTGGCGGCGTTGGGCGAAGGGGTGACTGGGTGGCACGTCGGTGACGCCGTCTGCGCCCTTCTCGCTGGTGGCGGATACGCGGAACTCGTCGCCGTGCCCGCGCCGCAGCTGATGCCGATCCCCGAAGGTATCGAATTGGTGACGGCCGCGGGCCTCCCAGAGGTGTCGTGCACCGTTTGGTCGAACGTCGTGCGGACCGCTCGGCTCACCGCCGGGGAAACGCTCCTCGTGCACGGCGGGGCGAGCGGAATCGGGACGCACGCCATTCAAATCGGCAAAGCCATCGGCGCCCGGGTGGCCATTACCGCCGGATCGGCCGAACGGGCTATTCAGTGCGGCGAATTGGGGGCCGACGTAGCGCTGGATTACCGCGAGACGGAATTCGAGAAGGAAGTGACCGCCGACGTCATCCTCGACAACATGGGGGCGAAATACCTCGCCCGCAATGTCGAGGCGCTCAACCGCGGCGGCAGGCTGGTGGTCATCGGCATGCAGGGCGGGGTGAAGGCCGAACTGAACCTCGGCGCCCTCCTGGCGAAGAACGCGTCGGTCACCGCGACGAGCCTGCGGTACCGGCCGGTGGCCGAGAAGGGCGAGATCTGCGCGGACGTCGTGGCGAACGTCTGGCCGCTGATCGCCGAGGGCAAGGTGCGGCCGGTGGTGCACGAAGTCCTGCCGATCGAACGAGCCGGCGACGCGCACCAGATGCTCGACGAGGGCGGCGTGTTCGGAAAACTCGTCCTCACCGTCTCGAAGTGAGAACTCACTGTCGCGAACGTGGAACTCATTGTTCTGAACAGGGGACTCGCGGGGTCAGGGGCGGAGGGAGGCGACGGCTTCGACTAGTTGGTCGACCTCTACCGAGTTTGTGTAGTGGGCAAGGCCGACCCTGACCGCGCCGCCGACCTCACCGACGCCCAAGGCCGCGAACACACCGCTGGGGGCGTCGTCGGCGAAGGCGCAGATGCCGTGGTCGGCCAGGTGGACGACGGCCTCGGTGGCTTTGACGTCGGCGACGGTGAACGCCAGGGTCGGGATGCGGCGCATGGCGTCGCCGATGACCATGACGTGGCGTTGGCCGCGGAGGTCTCCGATCAGCCTGGAGAGCAGGCCCGCCTGGTAGGACTTCGCCGAGCTCAGCGAGGTCTGCAGGCGTTCGCGCCTGGTGCCGGTGGCGGCGTCGTCGAGTTCGGCGAGGTAGTCGACCGAGGCGACCAGGCCCGCGAGCAGGGGGTAGGCGTTCTCGCCGAGTTCGAGTCGGGCCGGGCCGAAGGCGCGCGGGTCCAGGGAGCTGGCGGGGAGCCGGTCGATGACCGCCGGGTCGGCGAAGGCCAGCGCGGCGACCGCGGGGCCGCCCCAGGCGTGCGCGGACACCGCGACGACGTCGGCGCCGATGGTGTTGATGTCCATGGGCACGAACGGCGCCGCCGAGGAGGCGTCGACCACGACGAACGCGCCCGCGGCCTTCGACAGGTCGGCGATCTTGTTCAGGTCCGGCCGGGTGCCGACGGCGCCGGACGCGGCGGTGACGGCGACGACCTTCGTGCGGTGCGAGATGAGGTTCTCGTACTGCCACGCGGGCAGTTCGCAGGTCTCGATGTCGATCTCGGCCCAGCGCACGGTCGCGCCCGCGCGCTGCGCGACGCGCAGCCAGGGGGCCGTGTTGGCCTGGTGGTCGAGCCGGGACAGGGTGACCTCGTCACCGATGAGCCAGCGTTCGCCGAGGGCCTCGGCGAGGCGGGCGAGCAGGACGGCGGTGTTCGGTCCGAGGACCACTCCGGCCGGGTCGCAGCCGACCAGATCGGCCACCGCGCGGCGGGCCGCGTCGACGATCGCCTCCGCGCGCTGCGAGGCCGGGAACACCCCGCCCGGGCCCGACACGGGCGCGCGCAGGGCCGTCGAGACCGCGGTCGCCACCTGCTCGGGAACCTGCATTCCGGCGGGCGAGTCCAGATGCACCCAGCCGTCACCGAGCGCGGGAAACAGCCCGCGGATTCGCGCGACGTCGAAGGCCATGGGCCACACCGTACGCACGCCGGACAGCCGACGTTTCGTGGGGAGGCGGAGCGGTTACCCTCGCAGACGTGACTTCGGTGGACTCCCCCTGGGAGATGCCCTTCACGCCGATCCCGATCTGGCCCAGGACGGAGCAGATGAGCCAATCCATGAACGCCCGCAGCTCTGCCGACGAGAACGCCGAGAACCCCGCCGAGAACAGTGAGGACCAGTCCCACACCGTGATGGTCGTGGGGCCCGACGGTTCGCCGCTGGGCGCCGCGCGCATTCCCGAGGCCGGTGGGACGCCCAGCGAGTCGGTCGGCGACATGGTCGAGCAGCCCGCGAAGGTCATGCGGATCGGCACGATGATCAAGCAGCTGCTCGAGGAGGTGCGCGCGGCACCGCTGGACGAGGCCAGCCGCAACCGCCTGCGCGAGATCCACAAGCGCTCGATCGTCGAGCTGGAGGACGGTCTGGCGCCCGAGCTGCGTGAGGAGCTCGAGCGGCTGTCGCTGCCCTTCACCGATGAGAGCACGCCGTCGGACGCGGAGCTGCGGATCGCCCAGGCACAGCTGGTCGGCTGGCTGGAAGGCCTATTCCACGGCATCCAGACCGCGCTGTTCGCCCAGCAGATGGCCGCCAGGGTCCAGTTGGAGCAGATGCGCCGGGGCCTCCCGCCGGGTGTCGGCGGCGGCGCCGAAAGCGCCGACGGCACCCACATCCGGGGCACCGGCCAGTACCTGTGACGTGAGTTACCCGTGGCGAAGCACTCCCCGTATCCTTCGCTGACTTTCGTCGTGGAGAGGAGCCAGCATGCTCGACAGGGTGCGCGATCAGACCGAGAACCTGAAGAGATCCCTGCGTGAGAAGCTCAAGCAGGCGGTCGACGAGGTCGTGTCGCGATACCACCACGAGCAGGCCCGTGAGCTCGAGTCACTGCGCGAGCAGGTCACGTCGCTTCAGCACCGGCTCGACCGGCAGAGCGACTACGTGCGGGAGTTCGAAGAGCGCTCCCGCAAGGACATCGTCTTCGCCTCGGACCGCGACGCCGCGGCCGACAGCGGCGAGTTCGCGCAGCGCCACATGTCGACCGCGAAGCACTTCCCGCACCCGCACCAGACGCTGGAGCACGGGCTGAGCCTGGCCCCCTCCGGCGGCATGGCGCTCGAATTCGGTGTCTACACCGGCACCACGCTGAAGATCATCGCCACCGCCCGCGGCGGCGAGGACGTCTACGGCTTCGACTCGTTCGAGGGGCTGCCCGACAACTGGCGGCTCGGCTTCCCGGCGGGCGCGTTCCGCGTCGACGGGCTGCCCGACGTCCCGGGCGCGGAGCTCGTGGTCGGCTGGTTCGACGACACCCTGCCGAAGTTCCTCGAAGAGCACGAGGGACCGGTCGACTTCCTGCACGTGGACGGCGACCTCTACAGCTCGGCCAAGACCGTGTTGGAACTGGTCGGGCCGCGGCTGCGGGTCGGCAGCATCATCGTGTTCGACGAGTTCTTCAACTACCCCGGCTGGCGCGAGCACGAGTACAAGGCCTGGGAGGAATTCCTGGCCGCGTCCTCGATCGAGGCCGAATACCTAGCGTATACGCACCTCAACGAACAGGTGGTCGTTCGCATCACCGCAGTGTGAGCCCGTCCCCGACCGGGGGACGGGCCGCCGGTAGGCTCGTCCACCGTGCAAGCAACCATCCCGACTGAGGAGACGCCCGTGCCGCAGGCGCACACCGGGCGCACGCTCAGCCGTGCGATCGAGGACATTCGACAGGGGTTCACCCAGCGCGAGCTGTGGGGACATCTCGGGTGGCAGGACATCAAGCAGCGGTACCGCCGGTCGGTGATCGGACCACTGTGGATCACGCTGAGCATGGCGGTCACGGCGGCGGGCCTCGGCCTGCTGTACTCCCAGCTCTTCGGCACGCCGATCGGGACCTTCCTGCCCTACCTGACGGTCGGGTTCATCGTCTGGAACTTCATTCTCGGCTGCATCACCGAGGGCGCGGACACCTTCATCTCCAATGAGGGTCTGATCAAGCACCTGCCCGCGCCGCTGACCGTGTACGCGCTGCGGACGGTGTGGCGGCTGACCTTGATGTTCGCGCACAACCTGCTGGTGTACGCGATCGTGCTGGCCATCTTCTTCCCGGCGCTGGCCACCGACGGCTACCTGCTGGTGCCGCCGAACGGCGTTCCGCAGCCCGGCCTGGACTGGTCGATCATCACCGCCGTCCCGGCGTTCTTCCTGATCGCCTTCAACGGCACGTGGGTGGTGCTGCTGTTCGGCATCATCAGCACCCGCTACCGCGACATCCCCCAGGTCATCGGCGCGCTCACGCAGCTGCTCTTCTTCATGACGCCGATCGTGTGGCCGGTGGACACGCTTACGCAGAAGTTCGGCGGCAACCTCGGTGCCTGGCAGTTCTGGCTGATCGAGGCCAACCCGCTTTACCACTTCATCCAGATCTTCCGCGCTCCCCTGATCGGCAGCCAGCAGAGCTGGCACCACTGGATCGTCGTCGGCTGTATCACGGTGGTCGGCTGGTCGTTGGCGCTACTGGCCATGCGCAATTACCGTGCGCGTGTTTCCTACTGGGTCTAGGTGAGGCATTCCGACATGGTCAGCATCGAGGTCCAGAATGCCTCCGTCGACTTCCCGATCTTCGACGCGAAGACGCGGTCGCTGAAGAAGGCCGTCCTCGGCAAGGTCGGCGGCAAGATCGGCACGGAAACCAGAATCCCGATAATCGAAGCGCTGCACGACATCACGCTCACCCTCAAAGAGGGCGACCGGGTCGCGCTCGTCGGGCACAACGGCGCGGGCAAGTCGACGCTGCTGCGGCTGCTCTCGGGCATCTACGAACCCACCCGCGGCACCTCGAAGATCAACGGCAAGATCGCCCCGGTGTTCGACCTCGCGGTCGGCATGGACCCGGAGATCTCCGGTCTCGAGAACATCATGATCCGCGGCCTTTTCCTTGGCATGTCGCGCAAGCAGATGGAGGCGCGGGTCGAGGACATTTCCCAGTTCACCGAACTGGGCGACTACCTGCACCTGCCGCTGCGCACCTACTCGACCGGCATGCGGGTTCGGCTGGCGCTGGGCGTGGTCACCTCGATCGACCCGGAGATCCTGCTGCTCGACGAGGGCATCGGCGCGGTCGACGCGGCGTTCATGGCCAAGGCTCGCGACCGGCTCGTCGACCTGGTGCGCCGGTCGGGCATGCTGGTGTTCGCCTCGCATTCCGACGAGTTGCTGTTCGAACTGTGCAACACCGCGATCTGGATGGATGAGGGCCGGGTGAAGATGCACGGCTCGCTGCGTGATGTCCTGACCGCCTACAAGGGCCACGACCCGTACGAGCACATGAGCCAGGAGACCCTGGAAAGGCTGGGCCTGACGCTATGAGCACCGCCGCGCAGTTGCCGCCGGGATCGGTCGTGGCCGTGGTGGTCACCAGGCACCGCCGAGCGCTGCTCGCGGACTCCCTGAAGATGATCGCGGCGCAGTCACGGCCGCCGGAACACGTCGTCGTCGTCGACAACGGCCCCGACGACCCGGCGCGCGACATCGTCGAGTCGTGCGGTGTGCCCGCCACCTACCTGGTGTCGCACCGCAACCTGGGCGGCGCGGGCGGCTTCGCCCTCGGCATGCTGCACGCTCTGGCCATGGGCGCGGACTGGCTGTGGCTGGCCGACGACGACGGTCGCCCAGCGGACGAGTCCGTGCTGGGCACGCTGCTCGACGTCGCCGAGAAGCGCGGTCTGGCCGAGGTCTCGCCGGTCGTGACCAACATCGAGGCGCCCGACAAGCTCGCCTTCCCGTTGCGCCGCGGCCTGACGTGGAAGCGCAGCGCGGGCGAGCTCGGGCAGGACTTCCTGCCGGGCATCGCGTCGCTGTTCAACGGCGCGCTGTTCCGCGCGGACACCCTCGACGTGGTCGGCGTCCCGGACTACCGGTTGTTCTTCCGCGGCGACGAGGTCGAGGTCCACCGCAGGCTGGTGCGCTCCGGCCTGCCGTTCGGCACCTGCCTGACCGTGTCCTACCTGCACCCGGACGGCTCGGACGAGTTCAAGCCGATGCTCGGCGGCCGGTTCCACGCGCAGGACCCGGACAACGCGATCAAGCGGTACTACACCTATCGCAACCGCGGGTACCTGATGTCGCAGCCGGGGATGCGCAAGATCGGGATGCTGGAAGTCCTCCGCTTCGGCATGTACTTCCTCGGCACCAAGCGCGACCCGAAGGCCTTTGTGGAATGGCTGAAACTGGTGCGCAAGGGCCGGCAGGAGAAGTTCTTCCGGGCCTGACGCCCGGGCACTCTCGTCAGGTGGCGCCGCACCGGTCCGACGTTTCGCGAACTCCCGACGTGAGCCGCTAAACGCCGATACTGTGCGTGGTTGGGGGCCGCCGAACGAGAGGAACGTGATGGACGAGGCCAAGCTCCAGGCGACGATGCGACGCTTCGAGGAACAGGCAGCCCGAGCTTCGGCGCTCAAGGAGAGCATCGCGCAGCTCAAGGGCAGCGCGCGCAACGGCGACGGCTCGGTGACGGTGACCGTCGCCCCGTCCGGTGCGGTTCTCGGCCTGCAGTTGGGGCCCGCGGCGATGAAGATGTCGCACGTCCAGCTCACGCAGGAGATCCTCGGCACCATCCGGCAGGCGACCCAGCAGGCCGCGGCCGCGATGGAGCAGCTCGTCCGCCCAGCCGTTGGTGAGGCCCAGTTCGCCCAGTTCCAGGAGGCGTTCCGGGCCCATACGCCCGACCAGCCCGCGATGGGCCCCTCGGCTCCCCCGCCTCCCGCGGCGCTGCCCGCACCGCCGCCGCCGGGCACCTCCCGGGCCGATTTCTCCGCACCCCAGCCCACCCGGAACCCGCGGCCGCCGAGTCACGTCGAAGACGGTGACGACGACGACTTCTCGACCGGTTCGATCTTCGGGGGCAATCGATGACCATGATCATCAGCGGCGAGGCGCTCGAGGCCTACAGCAAGGGCTCGGAGGCCACCGGCGAGCACTTCGGCGCGCTCGCCGGGGTGTTCGAGCAGGCGCGGGTGTCCGACGACTGTTTCGGCCCGCTGGGCGAGTTCCTCGCGTTCGCGTACTTCGACAACGTCGAGGAATGCCAGCAGCTGGCCACCCAGGCGAAGACGTACATGTCCGCCGTGTCGGCCGCGGTGACCGACACCGCGAAGAACTACAGCAGCACCGACACCGCGGAGGCCGGGACCTACGGCCAGCTGTCGGGCTCGCTCGACGGTCCGAGCGGCATCGGCTCGGTCAACGCGGGCGACGGCAACTCGAAGGGCTACCTCGAACAGCACGCGGGCTACGGCAGCTCCTGGGTCAACGCGAGCTCCGACCTGGCCGACGCGGGCACTCCGCCGGAAATCGCCATCGCCACGGTGAACGCGCGGATGCAGCAGCTCGAAGCCGTCACCAGCCCCGGGCAGGCGTTCTTCGACAACGGTCTCGGCTTCCTCATCGGCCTGGTGATCAGCCCGCTCGTCGAGTTCGTGCTCGAACCGGCGATCGGCGACCCCGAGCAGATGCGCCGCACCGGTGAGGGCTGGGAGAAGATCGCCCAGTGGGTCGAGGGCGCGGGCGAGCACGAGAAGCAGCGCTCCACCGCCACCCAGCCGGTCTGGGAGGGCAAGGCAGGCGACGCGTTCCGCGCCGAGATGGCCGAGTTCGCCGAGGGCGCCAAGGCCATGGCCTCGGACATCCTGGGTCTGAAGGAGAACCTGGACCTCGCGGCCGACCTGTTCGACCTGTTCGTCGAGACCGTCATCGACATCATCCAGGAACTCGTGATCGGCCTGATCATCGAGTGGCTGGCCGCCCTGGCCGCCTCCTGGATCACCGCGGGCGCCTCCGTGGCGGCGGCGACCGGGCTGACCTCGGCTCAGGTCGCGATCACCGGCACCCGGTTGGGCACCAAAGTCGCCAACCTGCTGCACAAGCTCAAGCCGATCTTCACCAAGCTCGAGGACCTGCTCAAGCAACTCCGCAACGGTCGGCTTCGCACCGTCGTCTCCAAGATGGAGAACATGCGCGACGGCAACATGGCGCAGAAGTTCGTCGCGCGCAAGATCGACAGCAATCCGCTGTTCAAGATCGCCACCAAGGCCGATGCCAGCACGGGCGCCTCTAAGGCCGGTGTAAACGTGTTCGGCGCGGGGGTGACGGGCGAGCAGGCTCTCGCGCAGAACGTGGCGGACGCCGGACTGCGGATGGCGGGACTCAGCGGCACGACGAAAGGAAGCATCGCGCTTACCAACGCGGCGATGGAGAACGTGCCCGGCGCAGTGATCGAGTACGGCGTCGAGAAGGGCTACAACAAGGCGACGGACCCCTCGACCGAAGAGGAGCGCCGGGCCGACACGGACCGGGGCTTCACCCTTGACGAATGAGTGGACCGCACATGGACCCGCATACTCTGATGCCCGGAATCCAGGCTCGGCGCCTGCTCGCGCCCAGGGAGGACCTTCTCTGGGCGACCAGCGCAGGCCTGCAGCATTTCGACGTCCCGGGGCTCAACCCGGACGGCACGCCGAGCCCCGGCCTGCTCTCGCGTGCCGTCAGCGGCACCGTCGGCGCCGCCTTGATGATCGCGGTCCCGCCCGAGCCGGGAAGCGACTCAGGCAAGTCGACCCCACCCGATGTGGTCGTCGTCGGCAAGTCCGTCGATGATCTCGCGGTCGGACACGGCCTCCAGTTCCGAGAGCCCGGTATGTGGGCGCTGACCACCGGGCGATTGCTGCGGGCAGTCGGGATCAAGCAACCGGAGCCTGAGGCCAAACCGAAGAAGAAGGGCTTCCTGAGCGGCGTGGTCGAGGTCGGGAAGATCGTCGCGGACGTGGTCACCTCGCCCACGACCAAGGCAGGCATGGAAACGCTCGCCGGTGAGTGGCAGGTCGTCGCCGAATTCCCGAGGGCACACATCCGGGCGATCTCCGTGCAGGAGCGCTCGACGTCGCTGGGACGCAGGCCCGCACTGCGCGTGCAGTTGGCCGACGGCTCGGGATTCGACTTCCTCCTGGGCGCCAGAGTGCCCATGGCCCAGTTCGAGCGGATGCTCGCCCTGTCTCACGGAGCGCCGGAGTGATCAACGGTTTGGACCCGGACGAGACGGTCTTGCACCTGCTTGTCTGCGAGAACCTCGCAGTGGGAACCCGGGTGGGGGGTGTCATCGAGGTGCCCCGAAAGGCTCGGCCAGACTCCCCGAAACTGGTGTTCGACGCCCCCAAGTGGCCCCTGCCCGCGCGAAGGATCGTCAGCGGCGAGTTCACGCATAACGACTGGGTGGACGATCCGGCGATCGGCATGTTGGCAGAGGCGAGCCACCCGCGGCAGGACGCGGTCCAAGTGGCGGAGCAGGCGGCCGCGGGCCTCGGCTTGGTCGCGATCCTCGCGACCGGCAAGCGGCTGACCGTCGCCTTTCCTCGGAAGCTGCTGGCGGCGCAGCCCGACTCGCCGGAACGGGAGCGAGGCAGCCTGCTCGGGCGCGCCTACGACTTCGTCGTGTCCACCAGGACAGAGTGGGATCTCGGGGACCCGGTTCACGTTCAGCACAGCGTGCCCGCGGCGCGGGTCGCCGGGATCGCTTCGGTGATGCTGGGCCGATCGATTCCCGCGCCGACATTCACCCGAGTGGCGTTCACCGATGGGTCACTGCTGTACGTCCGGGAAGACAGCCTCGGCCGCGGGGCCACGTTGGCGAAAGAGATCAATCGACGCTGACTTCCGCTCGTAGCTGATCCGCTACCGGTGAACCCGCCTTGCCCGCTTGCGCCCGCGGTGGTCAGGTGATGGCATGAGCGATTCCCAGCGCACCCTCATCCTCCACCTCGCCACCGGCGGCGAACCCGTCGTGTTCAACCTGTCGCCCAAGAGCGTCAAGAGTCTCAAGCCCCGGCTCCCGGTCCTGATGGCCTCGGGCGGCGTGGACACTCTCGAACTCGACGACGGCAACACAGTCGCGGTCAACTTCGGGCACGTCGTCACCGCCCACCTCGACGAGCTGCCGTCACACGTGCGCGTCTACGGCAGCCCCAACCGCAAGGGCAGCGGCTTCGGCGTCTGATCAGTGCCGGAAGACGACGGTCCGCAGCATCACGAAGTTGATCGTCGTCCCCACGCCCTGAGCGACGACCCACGCGATGGCGTACTCCCACCGCATCTGAGGTAGCAGCTCGAGCATCAGCGCGTTGGTGCCGACGTTGACGAAGAACGTCACGGTATAGAGCAGGGCGAACCCGCCCGCCTGGCTCGCGCCGCGGTCGGCCGCACCCGAGAAGGTGAACCGCTTGTTGAGGAAGTAGGCGGTGGTGGTGCCCGCGATGAAGCTCAGCGCCTTGGCCAGGTGCACCCAGGTGCCCGCCTGCAGCAGCAGCCAGTAGGCGCCGGAGTCGACCAGGGCGCAGAACCCGCCGACCATGACGAAGCGCGTGAGCTGTCTCACCAGCCCCGCGCGCTCGGAGTCGCTCCTGACCTCGGCCACCCGGCCAGTCTAGGGACGCCGCTACGCTGGCTTGGGTGGAGGCTGTTTCAAACGCAGGACCGGAGTTCGAGACCCGCGCGCTGACCGGCTGGGGCCGTACCGCGCCGTCGGTCGCCAGGGTCGCCTATCCGACGACCGAAGAGCAGGTCATCGCCGCGGTGGGGCAGGCGACCGAGCGCGGAGTCATCGCGCGTGGGCTGGGCCGGTCCTACGGCGATCCGGCGCAGAACGCGGGCGGCATCGTCGTCGACATGAACGGCTTGGACCGCATCCACTCGATCGACGCGGACAGCGGCCTGGCCGTGCTCGACGCCGGGGTGAACCTCGACCAGCTGATGCGTGCCGCGCTGCCGTTCGGGCTGTGGGTGCCGGTGCTGCCGGGGACCCGGCAGGTCACGATCGGCGGGGCCATCGGGTCCGACATCCACGGCAAGAACCACCACTCCGCGGGCAGCTTCGGCAACCACGTGCGGTCGATGGACCTGCTCACCGCCGACGGACGGGTGCGCACGATCACCCCCGACGGCCCGGAGTCGGACCTGTTCTGGGCGACCGTGGGCGGCATGGGCCTGACCGGGATCATCCTGCGCGCGACCGTGGCGCTCAAACAGGTCGAGAGCGCGTACTTCGTTGTCGACACCGACCGGACGTCCACTTTGGACGAGACGCTGTCGCTGTTCGCCGACGGGTCCGACGAGAACTACGACTACTCGATGGCCTGGTTCGACTCCATCTCCACCGACGACAAGCTCGGCCGCGCGGTCTTCTCCCGCGGCTCACTGGCCACAGTGGACCAGCTGCCGAAGAAGCTGCGCGCGAACCCGCTGAAGTTCGACGCGCCGCAGCTGCTGACGCTGCCGAACATCTTCCCCAACGGGTTGGCCAACAAGCTGACGTTCCGGGCACTCGGCGAGGCCTGGTACCGCAAGGCGCCCAAGCAGGCCCGCGGGCAGATCCAGAACCTGACGGCGTTCTACCACCCGCTCGACCTGTTCGGCGAGTGGAACCGGGCCTACGGGCCCAACGGTTTCCTGCAGTACCAGTTCATCATCCCCTTCGAGGCCGACGCCGACCTGCGCGGGATCGTGCGCCGCATTGCCGAGTCCGGGCACGTGTCGTTCCTCAACGTGCTCAAGCGGATGGGCGAAAGCAACGCCGCGCCGCTGTCGTTCCCGCGGCCGGGGTGGACCATCACGGTTGACTTTCCCATCACACCAAGGCTTCCGGCGTTCTGCGCGGAACTCGACGAGCTCGTGCTCGGCGTGGGCGGGCGCCTGTACCTGGCAAAGGAATCGCGCACCGCGCCGGAAACCTTCCACCGCATGTACCCGCGGCTCGACGAGTGGCGCAAGGTGCGCCAGAGCGTCGATCCGGACGGCCTGTTCATCTCCGACCAGGCGCGCAGGCTCGAACTCTGACGAACACCGACTAGAGGGCTCAGACCTTGATCAACGCAGTAGGCATTCCCCAATCCCTGCTCCTGCTCGGCGGCACCTCCGAGATCGGCTTGGCCGTCGCGGAGAACTACGCCCGCCAGGCGCCGCTGACGGTCGTCCTCGCGGCCCGCCCGTCCGAGCGGCTCGACGCCGCCGCGGAGAAGCTGCGCGGCCTCGGCGCGACGGTGCGCACGATTCCCTTCGACGCCAAGGACATCGACTCGCACCCGGCGGTCGTCGAGCAGGCCTTCGCCGATGGGGACATCGACGTCACCGTGGTCGCCTTCGGTCTGCTGGGCGACCCGGAACAGGCCTGGCAGGACCACGCCGCCGGGGTCGAGCTGGCCCAGGTCAACTACACCGCACCGGTGTCGCTGGGCATCGCGCTCGCCGAGCGGCTGCGCAAGCAGGGCCACGGCTCGATCGTCGCACTGTCCTCTGTGGCCGGTGAGCGGGTCCGCAGGTCCAACTTCGTCTACGGCTCGACGAAGGCGGGCTTCGACGGGTTCTACCTCGGCCTCGGCGAAGCGCTGCGGCCCGACGGAATCCACGTCACCGTCGTGCGCCCCGGTTTCGTCCACACCAAGATGACCGAGGGTCTCAAGGCCGCCCCCATGGCCACCACCCCGGACAAGGTCGCCGAAATCGTCGTCGACGCCGTCCGCAGGCGCCGCGACCTGGTTTGGGCCCCCGGCCAGTGGCGCGCGGTCATGTCGGTCCTTCGTCACATCCCGCGGCCGATCTTCCGCAAACTGCCCATCTGACGCACGACAGAACCGGCTGGTGAAGTGATACTCACCAAGTGGCCGGATCGGCCCACAAGTGTGCCAAAATCGGTCCGATGGAGGTTTGAGCACACTGGGGGAACTTGTGCGCATCCTTGTGTTGGGCCCGGTCGAGATTCGGGCAGGCGACACTCCGGTCACGCTGGGCGGTCCGAAGCCCAAGGCGCTGCTGTCGGCGCTGCTGCTGCAGGCACGGCAGGTCGTGCGCATCGAGCGGCTGGTCGACCTGGTCTGGGACAACGACCCGCCGCAGTCGGCGACCGCGCTGGTGCACACGTATGTCTCGCTTCTCCGGCGCGGTTTCGCCGCCGCCGACCGCAAGGGCGTGCTGGCCACGCGCGCGCCCGGCTACCTGCTCGACGTCGGTGCGGGTGACAGCGACCTGGAGGACTTCGGCACGCACGTGGCCGCGGCGCGCCACGCGGAGCGCGCCGGGGACCACGAGACCGCGGCGCGAGAGTTCGCGGCGGCCGTCGACGTGTGGCGTGGGGCGCCGTTCGGCGGGGTCGACTCCGGGTTCGCGCGTGCGCACGGCGACCGGCTCGTCCAGGAGCGGCTCGGCGCCGAGGAGGGGCTGGCCCGGTGCAAGCTCGTGGCGGGCCGAGCCGACGAGGTCGCCGACGACCTGCGCAGGCTGGTAGCCAGCCACCCGCTGCGTGAGGAGTCGCGTGGGCTGCTGATGCGCTCGCTGTTCGAGAGCGGCCGCCAAGCCGACGCACTGGAGGTCTACCGGGAGGGCCGGACCTTTTTGCTCGACGAATTGGGGCTCGAACCCGGCGAAAAGCTCCGTGAGCTGCAGAGTTCCATCCTCGACGGCACCCTGCGGCCACTCGCCACGACACCGCGGGCGCCCGTGGCCGCGCGGGTGCTGCCCACCCCACGCCCGAGCGACCCCGCCGCGCCCCGGCTGCTGCCGCCCGACATCGGCGACTTCACCGGCCGCGACGAGCCGCTGGCGACGGTGCTGGGCTTCGGGCAGCCCGACAGCACCCGCAGGGCCGTGCCGACCGTGGTGATCTCCGGGTTCGGCGGTGCCGGGAAGTCGGCGCTGGCCATCCATGCCGCGCACCTGCTGCGCACGCACTACCCGGACGGGCAGTTGTTCGCCGACCTGCGCGGATCCGACCGCGACCTCGGCGCGTTCGAGGTGCTGGGGCGGTTCCTCGGCTGCTTCGGGGTCACCGGAGCCGATCTGCCCGCGACCCTCGACGACCGGGTCGAGCTGTACCGGCGCACGGTGTCGGGCCGCAAGCTGGCGATCGTCCTGGACAACGCCCGCGAGGAGCAGCAGGTCCGGCCGTTGTTGCCGGGCGACGTGAGCTGCCTTGTGATCATCACCAGCCGGTCGCGGCTCACCGGCCTGCAGGGCATCGAACCGGTTGAACTCGACTTCTTCGACACCGCCGCGGGTGTCGAGATGCTCGGCAACATCATCGGCGCCGACCGGGTCGAGTCCCAGCGCAGCGAGGCCGAGCGGATCGCCGACCTGTGTGGCGGCATCCCGCTGGCCATCCGGGCGGCAGCGGCGAAGCTGCTCGCCCGGCCGCATTGGCCGCTCAAGTCGCTGGCCTCGCGGCTCTCCGACGAGCACCGCAGGCTCGACGAGCTGTCCATCGGCGACCTGGCGATCCGGTCGAGCCTGCGGCTCAACTACACCGAACTCGACGACGTCCAGCGCCGCGCGTTCCACCTGCTGTGCCTGCTCGACCTGCCCGACTTCGGCTGGTGGCTGGCCGCCCCGCTGCTCGACGTCGCCTTGGAGGACGCCGAGGACATCGTCGAGCAGCTCGTCGAGCTGCGCCTGCTGGATGTGGCGGGCGTCGACGCCATCGGCCGGGTCCGCTACCGCTTCCACGACTTGGTGCAGCTCTTCGGCGCCGAGCACGCGGTCGGCGACGAACCGTCGGACCTCATCGCCGCCGCGGTGTCGCGCACCCTGGCCACGTGGATGGCGCTGGTCGAGGCCGGGTCACGCAAGCTGCCGCGGGTCACCCTGGGCCTGCGCCCGGCGCTGACGTCGAACGTCGACGTCGACCCCCGGCTGATCCAGGAGACCGAGGCCGACCCGACGAACTGGCTCAAGTCCGAGACCGCCGCGGTGGTGCGTGCCGTCGAGCGCGCCCACGATCTTGGCATCGACGGGATGACAACGCTGCTGATCACGTCGCTGTTGTCCTCGCCGTTCGCCGCGCGCAACGAGTTCGACGGCTGGCAGCGCACGCACGAGGTCGCCCTGCGGGCCGCGCGCTGCAACAACGACCAGCAGGCCGAAGCCGTCGTCCTGGCCGGTCTCGGGCAGCTCTATTACGAGAAGGACGACTTCCCGACCGCCCTCGACCACTTCCAGCAGGCGCTGGGCCACGCCGAGACCATCGGCGACGACACCACCCGGGCCGTCGCCCTGGTCGGCATCGGAACCGTCCGCCGCGACCTTGCCCAGTTCGCCGAGGCGCAGCGCGACCTGGCCGCCGCCGCGGAGTCGGCCGAGGCGAGCGGGGACCACCCGGTGCTCGCGGCCGCCCGCTACGGGCTGGGGGCGATCAGCCGCGACCACGGCGACGTGGACACCGCGGCGAGCCAGTTCCGGCGCTGCGTCGAGCTGTACCAGAAGGTCGACGACCGCCGCGGGGAAGCGCTGGCCCTGCGTGGGCTGAGCCTGTGCCACCGCGCGATCGGCGAACACGCCGAAGCCGCCGACCTGAGTGCCGACGCCGCCCGGCTGCTGCTCGAGGCGGGTGACGAACTCGGGGCGATCTACGCCAAGCAGTCCTGGGCGAAGGCGCGGCTGCGCATGGGCGCCACCGACGACGTCGCCGACACGCTCGCCGCGTGCCTGCGGGTCTGCACCGCCCAGTGCGACCGGTTCGGCGGTGCCCTGATGACCCGCACGGTCGGCGAACTGCACCTCGCGCTGGGCGACCTGCCCAGCGCCCGGGAGGCGCTGCTCGACGCGCTCGCGAAGTGGTCGGAGTTGGAGCTGCCGCTCTGGCAGGCCAGGACGCTGCGCGACCTCGCCGCGGCCGACCCGGAACGGGCCGATGAGCACTGGGCGCGCGCCCGCGAGCTGTTCGCGTCGACCGGCGCCCGCGAACTGGCCGAGACCGCGGACCTCACCCCGGCGGACTGGCGTGACCGGGTCCGGATCCAGGCCCGCTTATAGGTTTCCTCTAGCGAACTTGAAGCCCGGTTACAGCGGCGTGCGCGACTCTTCTCGTGTCAGGGAACCGACGACACGAGAGCAGGGCACGACGACATGTCCATCGCGCACCGGGATCTCGCCGTCGGCAGGCCGATCCGCCGCAGCGAGATCATCGAGCGCGCGGAGAGCTGGCTGCGGCCTTCGGTTCCCTATAGCCAGACCAAGTTCCACCAGAACGAACACGGGATCTACCGCACTGACTGCTCGGGCTATGTCTCAATGGCCTGGGGTCTACCCGGGGTACCGCCGAATCGCCATGGCGGCCTCGACACGATCGGACTCGCCCGGATCAGTTCGCTGATCACCAAGGACGAGTTGGTCGCGGGCGACGTCCTGCTGCGGACCGAGGGCACCAACCTCACCCGGCACGTGACGATCTTCCACGAGTGGGCCACCAGCCAACGGACCGCATACTGGGGGTTCGAGCAGTCAGGCGGGACCGGCACCGTACTACGCCGAATCGCCTTTCCCTACGACCAAGACGGCGAGCTGTACACACCTCGTCGATATTCGCTCGTCGCCCGCAATCAGAGGTAGACCGACAAAGCCAAGCAGGCGACCCAGGAGGCCCCGAGTATTTGCAGCACCCGGTCCTTGAGGGCGATGTCCTCCGGTTCGCCCGCCCCGCCCTGGTCGACGTCGACGGCGTAGCGCAGGACCGCGATGACGAACGGGACGATCGAGATGACCGCCCACACCGAGTGGTTCGGGCTGCGCTCGCGGATCTCAAAAGCCCACAGGGAGTATGTGGTGATCATGATCGCGGCCGAGGTGGCCCACACGAACCGCAGATAGCTCGACGAGTACTTCCGCAGCGACTCGCGGATCTTCGCGCCGGTCTTCTCGAAGAGGACGACTTCGGCGTAGCGCTTGCCCGCGACCATGAACAGCGAGCCGAATGCCGCCACCAGGAGGAACCACTGCGACAGCGGGATACCGGCCGCGGCACCGCCCGCGATGGCGCGCAGCAGGAAGCCGGAGGCCACGATGCAGAGGTCGATCACCGGCTGGTGCTTGAGCCCCAGGCAGTACGCGAGCTGCACCGCGGCGTAGACGGCAAGCACGATCACCAGCGGCCAGCCGGTGAGCAGGCCCAGCGCCAGCGAGGCGACCAGCAGGACAGCGGAAGTGATGTACGCGAGACGGACCGGCACGATTCCCGCGGCAATCGGTCGGTTGCGCTTGGTGGGGTGCGCGCGGTCGGCCTCGACGTCGATCGCGTCGTTGACCAGGTAGACCGCCGACGACACCAGGCAGAACGCGGCGAACGCCAGCGCGGCGTCGAGCAGGACCGGGCCCTCGAAGATCCGGTTGCCCGCGAACGGCGCCGCCAGGACCAGGACGTTCTTGACCCACTGGCGCGGCCGAGCCGTGCGCAGGAGCCCGCCGGACAGTCCCGGCTTGGCCACCTCCGCCACCGCCTCGCTCACGAGCGCCTCTTCAGCTTGCGCCGCAACAGACCGCCGACGACCGCGCCCAGCACGGACCCGGCGACCACGTCGGTCGGGTAGTGCACCCCGAGAACCAGCCGGGAGACGAGCATCGGCGGCACCAGGACGGGCACCAGACGGCGGCCGGTCAGCCCTGAGAACAGGACCGCGGCCGCCGTCGTGGACGTCGCGTGTGAGGACGGGAAGCTCAGCTTGCTGGGCGTGCTGACCAGCACCCGCACCGAAGGGTCTTCGGGACGGGGCCGCCGCACGACCCGCTTGACCGCGATCGACGCCGCGTGCGCCGCGACGATCCCGGCCGAAGCCGCGAGCCAGTCGCACCGCCTGCGCTTGTCGACCGCGGCCCCGACGAGGCCGAGGGCGAACCAGCCCGCGCTGTGCTCACCGAAGTGGGACAGCCCGCGAGCCGCTTTCACCACCGCCGGGTTGGCGATGGCGCCTTGGACGCGGCTCAGCGCGGCGGTTTCCCGTCCCACGTGCCTAACCGTCCAGCGAACCGTCGAGAGGGGCGCCCGTGGTCAGGTGCGGCGCGACCCTGTTGTCGAAGGCCGACAGGGCCGAACCGATCGCCATGTGCATGTCGAGGTACTGGTAGGTGCCCAGTCGACCACCGAAGATGAGGTTCTTCTCGGCGGCCTCGGCCTTGGCCAGGTCCCGGTAGTGCGACAGCTTCTCGCGGTCTTCCGGGGTGTTGATCGGGTAGTACGGCTCGTCGCCGGACTCGGCGAAGCGCGAGTACTCGCGGACGATGACCGTCTTGTCCGTCGGGTAGTGCGTGCGCTCCGGGTGGAAGTGCCGGAACTCGTGGATGCGGGTGTAGGGGACCTCTTCGTCGTTGTAGTTCATGACGGAGGTGCCCTGGAAGTCGCCAGTCGCGACGACCTCGGTCTCGAAGTCCAGCGTGCGCCAGCCGAGCTCGCCCGCGGAGTAGTCGAAGTAGCGGTCCAGTGGGCCGGTGTAGACCGTGGGGGTCCCGGCCGGGATCTGGTCGCGGATGTCGAAGTAGTCCGTGTTCAGCTGCACGTCGATGTTCTCGTGCTCGGCCATCTTCTCCAGCCACGCGGTGTACCCGTTGACGGGCAGACCCTCGTAGGCGTCGTTGAAGTACCGGTTGTTGAAGTTGTAGCGGACCGGCAGGCGGGTGATGATCGCCGCGCCCAGCTCCTTGGGGTCGGTCTGCCACTGCTTGGCGGTGTAGCCGCGGACGAACGCCTCGTACAGCGGGCGGCCGATCAGCGAGATCGCCTTCTCCTCGAGGTTCTGCGCGTCCTCGGTCTTGATCTCCGCCGACTGCTCGGCGATGAGCGCCTTGGCCTCGTCCGGGGTGAAGGACTTGCCGAAGAAGCTGTTGATCATCGCGAGGTTCATCGGGAAGGCGTAGACCTGGCCCTGGTAGCGCGCGAACACCCGGTGCTGGTAGTCGGTGAACTCGGTGAACTGGTTCACGTAGTCCCACACCCGCTTGTTCGAGGTGTGGAAGAGGTGCGCACCGTACTTGTGCACCTCGATCCCGGTCTCCGGCTCAGGCTCGGAGTAGGCGTTGCCGCCGATATGGGACCGCCGATCGATGACGAGCACACGCTTGCCCAGTTGGGT